>CAZMMP010000063.1:0-1500 GCA_964567425.1 uncultured Candidatus Saccharibacteria bacterium | reverse complement strand
TAGCGACCATGGCCTCGCCCTGGCCGGAACCGCCAAAGATAATCCCCCGACTCTCGGGATCGCTTGCTACTTGGCGGCCGACCAAATGGATAAAGTCGGGATAATCATCATCAGCATCAAGCTCAAACGCCCCTTCGTCCGAGACGGCATACCCAAGACCTTTGAGCCAAGTTTTAACCTCCTCTTTAAGCTGAAAGCCCGCGTGATCGGCGGCGAGATAAATACGCATAGGGCTTAGACGCTTTGCCCGGTTTTAATGACATGACGAATCAGCGTGTTGGTATACCCCATCTCGTTGTCGTACCAGGCGAGCACTTTAACGAGGTTGCCACCGACCACTTTAGTAAAGTCGAGCTGGGCGATCGAGGCCTCCGGGCGGCCCACGATGTCAGCGGAGACCAGCGCCTCCTCGCTGGCGGCAAAGATCCCCTGCCAGCGCGGTTCGGCGGCCGCCGCTTTTAAAATCTGATTCACTTCCGCTTCGGTCGTCGGCCGCTTGGCAATAAAGGTGACGTCGGCAATCGAGCCGGTGATCACCGGCACCCGCAAGGAGATGCCGTCAAACTTACCCTTCAAGTCCGTCACCACCTCGGTGACGGAAATGGCGGCGCCGGTGGTCGAGGGAATGATGTTGTGCGCCGCGGCCCGGCCGCGGCGCCAATCCTTCGCGTCCGGGGCGTCCACCAACTTTTGCGTCGCGGTATAGGCGTGGACGGTGTTTAAGATCGCCTTCTCGATCCCGATCTTTTCGTGGAGAATTTGGATCAGCGGCGAGGCGGCGTTAGTAGTGCATGAGGCATTAGAGGTAATTTGCGCGCTCGCGAGCCGCTCGTCGTTTAAGCCCATCAGCACCGTCGCGCCCGAGATGCCAGCGACCGGCTCGCCCTTCACCGGCGCCGAGACCACCACCTTGTGCGCCCCGGCCGTAATATGCGCTTTGGCCTTATCGTAGCTGTCGAAAAAGCCAGTGGACTCCACTACCACATCCACCCCGAGCGCGCCCCACGGTAATTGCGCCGGATCTTTTTGCTGAAAAAATTTAACCGTCTTCTCCCCCACGACCAACTCCCCGCTCCTCGCTTCAAATTTGAGCGCTGAACGCCCGTAAGCGCTGTCATACTGCAATAAGTAGACTAAGTTATCGAGCTCACCGAGGTCATTCACGGCCACGAGCTCAATCTCCGGGTGCGCCACCGCGAGTTTACAGAACGCGCGCCCGATCCGCCCTAAACCATTAATCGCCACTCGTACTTTTTTTGTCATGCCCCGATTATATCACGCGCGCCGACGAAAAAACCGCCCGGCGCTGTGCACGAGCGGTTTTTTAAACTAGAAGTGACGTTACCCCTTAATCTCCGGCAAGTTTTTGGTCGCCATAAAGGAGAGTCGGAGCGGCGTCCCATCCGCCTTCATCACGAGCGCGTCCTTAGTGGCGTCAAACTGGCCATCGCCGTCATCAGTGTAGACTTCAACAAAATAATTTTGGCCATCCACGGTGGG
>CAZMMP010000062.1:0-1529 GCA_964567425.1 uncultured Candidatus Saccharibacteria bacterium | reverse complement strand
ATACTACCGGTTCTTCGGTTTTCACAACGGGCGTGGTCGGTGGATTAGGACGTTTGGTGGGGCGATTCCCGTTGCCGCCATTTAAAAGATACTTGCGCGGATTATTGCAGAGATCAATAAAGTCGTCGGCAATTTCTTTGAGCTTGCCCGAGGTACTTTTGCCGAAGGCGATCACTTCTACCTGGTCGCCGGCTGCTACTTTGAGATATTCTACGAGAGGCACGAAGTCGCCGTCGCCCGAAACAATGATAACGGTGTCCACTTTCGGAGCCACTTTAATCGCATCCACCGCGAGTCCGACGTCCCAATCAGCCTTTTTGGCGCCGCCGGAGAAAATTTGTAAATCTTTTGTTTTGACCTCGATGCCCATCTTGGTCATCGCTTCAATAAAGTGTTTTTCATCCCCCGCTTCGGTTGTCACCATGTAAGCGACGGCCCGGACTAGCGTGCGGCCGGCAACCGCATCCTTTAAAATAGCGCCGAAGTTGACCCGCGCCTGATAGAGATTTTTAGCGCAGTGATAGAGATTTTGCGTATCAATGAAAATGGCAATACGCTGCCCTTTGTGTTTAATGATTGGCATACCCGAAATAATAGAACGTTAGCTTTTAAAAACAAAATCGCCGTTCGGGCGATTTGGTTCGTTACTTAGTTTTAATAACTTTCTTCGCCTGCAATGCTTTCTCGTGAGTCCGGCGCTTAGCGACTAATTTAAGCAAGCCGCGGCGCGAACTCTCGTCTTTCGCGTTTTTCTTCAAATGTTTGGCTAGTTCGTTGATCCGTTCGGTCAAAATAGCTACCTGCACCTTCGAGGAGCCGGTATCTTTATCGTGAACCTGATTTTTCTTAATCAGAACCGCCTTTTTCTTAACGGTAAGCATACGGGAGTGATGATAGCACGGCTCGCTAAAAAATGCAAGGCCCGGACAAAATCAGTTGATTTTGTCCGGGCCGCCAGGCCACACTATTCCGACACCAAATTTTTTACGGTTTTGATGAGTTCATTCTCGGCCTCCGTCAGTTTCCCATCAAGCATCATTTCCATCAAGGCGCCCGTTTTGGAGATGCCGTTGTTGGCAGAAGCCGTCAGGACTAAAATTGTCACCAATAACCCTAGCAACTGCTCGATGTGTGCTTGGATACTCTCGAGCGTCAGTCGCTTGTGCTCGTCAGCGAGGGACTGTTCGTGGGCCCAACACGCTGCCCGGTGTCCTGCCTGGAACTCGTGAGCCACCTCTTCCGGCACAATCCAGGTAAATTCGCCCACTTTGGGCGTGTTAACTGTAATTTGCATCATTGCCACCTTTCAGTAAAAAGAGCTTTTAATTATATATCATAATAAGTATCCTAATGTCAAGGCAAACTCACTAAGGTCGCAAAATGGTGCTAAACTGGAGCGAATGGAAATTGAGAAGCTAAAGCGCGAATTTCTGGAGTATTTAGAGATCGAAAAAGGTCGGAGTTTGAAAACGGTGGCTAATTACGATCGGTATTTAACCCTCCTGGTACTGTTTTTGAAGGCTAAAACC
>CAZMMP010000061.1:0-1903 GCA_964567425.1 uncultured Candidatus Saccharibacteria bacterium | reverse complement strand
TTATAAAGGTCAACAAGCTCGGCCGTATGGGGGCTATAGGCCAAAGCGTTAATCGTAAAATCTCGTCTTTTAAGGTCGTCTTCTAGCTTATCGCTAAATTTAACCTCATCCGGATGCCGTTTATCGGAGTATTTGCCCTCCAGCCGAAAGGGAGTAATTTCAATATTTTGGAGGCGGGGATCGCTTGCTGCTTCGGTTACTACCGTGACGGTACCGAAGCTGTTTTCATAAAAAGTCTTAGGGAAGAGGGGAGTAATTTGCTCCGGAGTGGCGTTGGTGGTGATATCCCAGTCTTTAGGGGTTTTACCGAGCAAGAGATCGCGGACGCAGCCGCCTACTAAATATGCCAAAAAACCCTTTTGTTCGAGGGTGGTCGTGATTTCAAGCACTTCGGGGGGGATCGTAAACACGAGAGTTTGGTGTGCGGGTAGGGAGAATCGAACTCCCGACTCATCCTTGGCAAGGACGTGTTTTACCACTGAACTACACCCGCCTGCGCTACGCTTCGGCGGGCGAGCCCGCCATCAGAGCCAGAATAACAGAGTTATTGCTAAATTTCCAGTGCTCTCGGAGGGATTCGAACCCCCAACGACGGTTCCGAAGACCGTTGTGATATCCATTTCACCACGAGAGCCTATAGGCTACAATAGCAGATATAGAAGACAGAGTAAAAGCCGTCCCAGATTGAACTTTAGAAACGGCTCAAACTGGGGATAACTTTGGGGATATGTGGATAAGGACAGTGGCTTTTAGGTCCGAAATGGCTTAAACAATGGACAAAACAGACAGACAAAAACTGGGGAAACGAGGGGAGGATGAGAGCTGTGCCTATCTTGAAAAACAAGGTTTTACCGTGATTGAGAGAAATTACTGGAAGCCGTGGGGTGAGATTGATGTAATAGCCCGAAGGGGCGATGAGCTTCGGTTTTGGGAGGTTAAAACGGTATCACGAGAAAAAATAGGGGAGAGGGACGACGATTATGAGCCGGAAGACAATATTCATCCGTGGAAACGTGAGCGTTTGCGTCGAGTGATCGAGACATATTTACTGGCGCATCCGCACTTTGATGAGCTGGAGTGGCAGGTGGATGCGATTGCTGTTTACATTAATCAAGCGGGGAAAGTCCTAAAAATCGAGTGGTTGGAGGATGTTGAGATATGAAAAAAGCCCATCCAGTGCGTGTCATGCCGCTGGATGGGCCGAGGAGAAATAGGGGGCTCAATCCCGTCTTTCTCCCGTTTCCTTACCGCTCTCTCGCCAGTTTTGCAAAGTCCTGGCGATATTTTAAGGTGGCAGTGCGGCGGTACCCTTTGGGACCACCGTTCCAGATCCCTGCCCGATCAATCGACGTCGGCTCTCGGCCTAATTGCTCGCGGGTGGCATAGAGCAACCAATACTTGCGAGCAATTTCGATCGAAAGGGCTCGATTGCCCAGGCACTGCTTGGCGCGGTACTTCGTGCCATAAGCCTGGTTGACGTCATCGCAAACCGGCTGGCGGATCTGAAGGGGGCCGTAAGCTTTATGGGCGAGCTTGTGATCGCCGATGGCCCAATCGTTGCCACGCGACTCATGGTAGATATGTAGGTTGATCTCGCGTGCGTTCGGCCCTGCTCCAAAACTGGCCAATGCCACTACTGCCAATGAACTAAAACTGAACACGGGGGTGTCTCCTTATCCGTAAGGAAGGCACACATCCTCTCAAAATCAAATCCTAAGCTCCACTTAGGATTACTGTGCTTAGTTTAATATATTATAAAAATAATGTCAAGCAAACTCAAAAGTGGTGCACCTTAGAGGACTCGAACCTCTGACCTTGCGAATGTGAATCGCACGCTCTAACCAACTGAGCTAAAGGTGCCCGTTCGGGCTGCCGAGAGTCGAACTCGGACCGCACCCACCCC
>CAZMMP010000060.1:0-1944 GCA_964567425.1 uncultured Candidatus Saccharibacteria bacterium | reverse complement strand
CTGCCAGTATACACTACACAAAAAAACAACACACGGGAGGAAATCCCCTCGGGTGTTTCGTAGACTCTTACTTATACATACGGACCGAATCCTGCGATAACCGCCTCAACCGTTTCTTGCCGGTTCAGTCCAGCCACGCAGACCGTTGCCCAATCCACATTACACTCTAAGAAAGCGTTGCGAATGGAACCAAAATTCGCCAAAAAATCGGCGTGACGCTTATGAATCCCCTCCAGCGTATCGTCCAGCCTGATCGACAATCCTTGCTCACTACGTTCTTTGACCCGACCATTCAAAATCCGTTGCGCGGCTTCAGTGGCGGAAATCATGAGATCAATCACGATCAAATGCCGCTTGCTCTCTCGGCAGGCTCGCGCCAAAGTCTGCGCCTGCCGGGGACTGCGAGAAAAGCCGTTTAAAATCAATGGCTTAGCCGCGTCAGAACTCGCGAAAGCCTCGAGAATGGTCGGACAAACGTCGTCATCGTGGCCCATTTCAGCGTTTGCCATTGCCCGCCTCAGACGACGCCCACGGCCAGTGTCTCTCTTTACTTCAGCCTCCAGAAGCTGGCTCATCACCAAATGGGTACCCGGCAGCTCAAGTTCCAAGTTGAGGCCTAGGGTGTCTTTGCCTGCGCCTTGAATTGCAACTAAATTTAAGGCTACGGACACACCATTAACACACAACGAAGTACGCATCGCTCATACCCCTTTCTTTCAGAGGAAATAACTTACGTTTGAGAAGATTTGGCCCATCCAAAGACCAACCTACCAGGGAGCCTAACACAGTTGACTTTAGGCGGCAAATAAATTATGATGCTAGCGCTTGGCCGCTAAAACTAGAGTCAATCATCAAATTACCGCGCGCGAGGTGCGCGTGATTGGCGAGAGCGGCGAGAACTTGGGCGTCATGAGCTTGAGCGCCGCTCTGGCCCAGGCTCAAGCAGTAGGGGTGGATTTGATTGAAATCTCCCCCAACGCGGTACCGCCAGTCGCTAAGATCATGGATTTTGGCAAGTATCAGTACCTCGAGAACAAAAAGCAAAAGAGTGGCAAGAGCAAAGCCGGCGCGACCGAAACTAAGAGCATTCAGGTCAAAATCGGCACCGGCGACCACGATCTTGGCATTAAAGCGGCCAAGGTTAGCGAGTTCCTCCGCGAGGGCCACCGGGTCAAAGTCGAACTGTTCCTCCCAGGGCGGGCCAAATATCTCGATCCTAAGTTTTTAGGCGAGCGACTGGAGCGGCTCTTGAAATTTATCACCGAAGACTATAAAGTAGCAGAGCCACCCAAAAAAGGGCCGAAAGGGCTCTCGGCCGTCATCGAACGAGCCAAATAAGCCATGAAAACCAACAAATCTTTAACCAAACGCCTTAAAATCACCCGCAATGGGAAGATTTTGGCGCGCCGCGGCGGTAAAAACCACTTCAATGCGAAGGAGAGCCGTAGCAAGCAGTTGGCCAACAAAAAGAATCGCGACATTACCCAAAATTTCAATACCAAAGCGCTCGCTCGCTTTTTGGCTAATCAATTTTAATCTTTAATCCCCTACCATGCCCCGCGTTAAACGAGGAACCATTGCCCAAAAGCGTCGCCGCAACACGTTAGCCCAAACTAAAGGGTATCGCTTCGGCCGCTCGACGAAGGAACGGGAGGCCAAGGTGGCGATTGCCCATGCCGGCGCTAACGCCTTCCGTGACCGCCGCGATAAAAAGAATAACTTCCGCCGGCTCTGGAATATCCAAATCAATGCCGCCGTCCGCCCCTACGGCCTCTCCTACAGCCGCTTTATTGCGAGTTTGAAGAAAAATGGCGTCGCCCTCGACCGCAAAATCCTCGCCCAACTCGCCAGCGAGAATCCAGAAACCTTTAAGCGCGTCGTGGAGGCAGTCAAGTAGCCTTTCTCAAGCAATAAAATGCCGGAAATCTCAAAAGAGATTTCCGG
>CAZMMP010000059.1:0-1966 GCA_964567425.1 uncultured Candidatus Saccharibacteria bacterium | reverse complement strand
GAGAAGACGCCGGCGGGGATAGTGACATCATGGATGAGGGCAATAATGGCCGTCACCCCATACTTCCACGAGCTCACCGGCCGCGAAACACTGCGAAAAGCGAAGGCAATAAAGAGGATAATGAAAATGACGGAGACGACGATGGCGACAATTCCCTTACGGGCAAGTTCAGTACCGAGCGAGGGTCCAACTGAACTAAAGCGAGTTTCGGTAGCCGGGCCAAAGCTCCGGAGCGTGCCGAGCACTTGCTGATGTTGCGTTTCAGAAATAGTTTCGGCGCGGAGTAACAAACCCGAAGTACCCGCTGGCTGCACCGAGAGATCAGTGAGCGCGAGCGGCGCTAGTTTAGCTTTAACCGCTTCGGCCGTCGGCCGCGTGCTCGTGGCATAATTGATTTCCAAAATAGTGCCACCGCGGAAGTCAGTGCCGAGCTGGAGGCCATAGCGCGCGAGCGAAACGGCCGAGACCACCACGAGCAGGATGGAGAGGGTATAAAATAGCCAGCGATATTTAATGACAAACATATAATTAATGGGTTAAACCACTCCCCACCAGCCAGCGACGAAAGCCGGTTTTTTTATCGGGCGCAATCGAAACGAGCAGGATCCGAGTGACAGTGATAGCGGTAAAGAGACTCGCCAACACGCCAATCACGAGCGTGAGCGCAAAGCCTTTAATAAAGCTCGAGCCGAACCAGAAGAGGATTAAGGCGGAAATGACAGTGGAAAGGTTAGAGTCGCGGATCGAAGTCCAGGCCCGGCGCCAACCTTCGCGGATCGCCGCGTGGATACTGTCACCCTTACGCAACTCCTCCTTCATCCGTTCGAAAATAAGAATATTGGCGTCAACCGCAATCCCGAGCGAAAGGATGAGACCGGCGATACCAGCGGCCGTAATAGTGATACCCAAGAGCTTAAAGATCACCAAGGTGAGGAGGCCGTAGAGCGCAAGCGCTACCACCGCCGCCACGCCCGGCAAGCGATACCAGAGAATCATAAAAATAGCGATGAGTACAAAGCCAATTAAACCGGCCTGTACGCCCGCCTGGAGCGCGGCATCGCCCAAGGTGGCACCAATGGTCTCGGTCGAGACTAATTTAATCGGCACGGGGAGAGCTCCCAAGTTTAAGTTGCGCGCCAGCTCCTTAGCCTCATCCAAACTGAATTGGCCGCTGATCGCCGCCTTGCCGTCACGAATAGGTTCATTAACGCGCGGCGCGGAAAGCAATTGACCATCCAGGAAGATCCCGAGCGGTTTGCCCACGTTGGCGCTGGTAATATCGGCGAAGAGCTTAGCCCCCTCACTCGTAAACTCAAGCCCAATGGAAGGATTGATCGACTGACTCGCAAACTCCACCGTCGCCCGCTTAATATACCGACCAGTTAGGCCGGTGGCATGGAAGGTGACGGTAGAGCTCGCCGTGGCTGCTGAACTGGAAGCGACAGTGCGAAAGTCGAGCGAAGGCGTGCGGTTGATGAGCTTGACCGCTTCATTCACATCCGTGACGCCCGGGAGCTCAACGATCAAGCGATGCTGGCTGCCCGCTAACGCGCTCCCCTGCTCGAGCTGGATGATCGGCTCGGTGACGCCGAAAGCATTAATGCGCCGCTCGATGACGCCGCGGAGCGACTCCATGGCGTCGGAGATATCGCTCGAAGCTAAGCTCGAAGTATCGGCCTCATAGACCAAATGACTCCCTCCCGAGAGATCAAGCCCGAGTCGGAAGTTAGGATATTTATAGAGGAAAAAAGCGAGCCCCGCGCCAATTAAGATAAACAACAGGGCCCAGATCCGTTTAGCTAACATGGGGCCGATTGTAGCGCCAAAACCAAAACTCTGCAACTGCCACCATTATTGCAGTAATTTGAGCAGGGGGTGGAAGAGATCGAGCAAAACAGTGCTTGCTGGGGAAGTGCCACCCGAAGAAGCGGGTGTGCTTGGAGGGGTAACGGGGGTATTCGCAGGC
>CAZMMP010000058.1:0-2196 GCA_964567425.1 uncultured Candidatus Saccharibacteria bacterium | reverse complement strand
GAGCTGGTCGTGCTGCTCTATGGGTGGCCTCGAGCCTCGGCGGGTCGGGCTTGAAGGATAAGATTGAGGGCTTGGGCAATAAATCAACCTTTGGTGGTTCGATGAGCTATCAGCAACGCCGGGAGAAGGAGTGGCAAGGCACCGCTGATGCTGCCCTTAAGGGAGCAGGCAACGATGCTGACAAGATCGCCGAATTGGTTACCTCCTATGATCCGGGACGCTTTGGTCGCCGCGATAAGATTGATTATATTTACAGCAAACTCACCCCCGCCCAACGCTACCAAATCCAACAAAAACTAACTGGCAAAGACGCCACCGACGCGCAAAAGAAGCTCTACTCGGAGCTGGATAAGAGTTGGAAGGATGCAAATAAAAAGAAAGCGAGCAACGAACAAAAAGAGGCAAATAAATTTGAGCGCCAAGCCAAAGAAGAAATTAATCTGGAGGAATACAACAAAGCTGTTAACGACTTCCGTGAGGCAGAGAAGGGTGCGGATGAAAAGAAGCTCCAAAAAGCTCGGGAGACTCTCCAAAATAGCGCGATTAAGCTCACTAAGGGCCAAGTTAAAAACGACGTCTCTGTTGAAGATCTGATGCTTACAGCGAAACAAAGAGCGTGGGGCACCGAGCAACTTAGTGGTATTCTTGATGAACGGAATGGGAGCGAACGCTTAAATCAAGAGCAAATCTCCACCTTAAGAACCACCAGACTTGAGGTTAAGGAGCGCGAAGATAAGTTAAAAGAGTCCAGCAAAAAATTAAGCCAAATGCTGACGAGCGCCACCGCCACCAAAGAGGACGCCGACGCCTTGGTCAAAGAACTCGGAGAACCGACGATTTCTCCCATCATCACCCCGATTATTACCGTAAATAAAAACGTGATTCGGAGCTTAAAGGAAGATGTTATCAAAACTCTCATGCGCAAAAATTTTGTTAATTTTGAAGACCAAAAAAAGATCCGCAAAGCGGTCGAAAAGATGATTAATTCCAATGACCCCAACATTACCGACGACTTAGTAAAACTTAATGTTGCCCTTGAAAAAGATCCGATCTTGAAAAACTTTGGTAAAACTGAAGAAAAATAATTATGGAACTACATTACACCCGAGAACAATTGGTTGATGCCTACAATAAATTACCCGAGATTGTCCGCGAGGCAATTAGTCAGCTTGATATGGTGGAAACAATCGAACGAGTTTCTCAAAAGTATAATCTCCACATCGACCAGCAGGGTCAGCTTTCGGACACTATTGGCTTAGTGCTTTTTGGTCTATTGAGCCAAAACAGTTTTGTTGACACAATTCAACGCAAACTCTATCTCACAAGTGATCAAGCCCGAGAGATTGCCGCGACGGTTAATCTCGAGATCTTTGCCCGAGTCCAAGAGGGAGTACGTGAACTTTCCACCCAAGTCCTAAAACCACCTCCTCCACCAACCCCTGCAACTCCCGCGCCACCAAGCCGGGAAGCGGTGTTAGCCGAGCTCGAAAATCCGCCCCCAGCACCTACCACCACTGTGTTTGAGCAAAAAATGGCTGGTTTGTTTAATCTCCCCAAAGCTCCTAACCCTCCAGCGCCAATCTCTACTCCCACGCCGGCCGCTCCCACCAAACCCTGGGAAGAGGATCCTTACTTAGAGAAGCCGTAAGGTATACTTAAAACTATGAACTTCCAAGTTCCCCAGTTTATTGAGATCGAAGATAAGATTTTCGGCCCCCTCACGTTTAAGCAATTTATTTATGTCGCCGGAGGGTTAGGGGCGGGTTTTATTGTCTGGACCTATTTACCTCACATTATAGCTATTCCAATTATTGTACCCCTTGTCGCTCTAGCCTTTGCTCTCGCGTTTTACAAGATTAATAACCGTCCTTTTATTTATACGCTCGAAGCCGCATTACGCTATTTTACTGGCCGCAAACTCTATCTGTGGCAGCGCAATGAACACAAACTCGAAGGGAGAGCGTTGGCAGTGGGGAATGGTCGTCCAAACCCCGCGATGTCGATTCCAACTCTTTCTCAAAGCCGCCTCAAAGACCTCTCCTGGAGCTTGGATATACAGGAAAAAGTTCGGTAATCTGCTACAATACAACTAATGGCAAAAACGGCGACGCGCGCGACGCAGGATTTGGTGCCGATTGAGGAGATCCACGATGGGGTTGTGGTGCTTAAAAATCATTCGCTCGCGATGGTGCTCCT
>CAZMMP010000057.1:0-2678 GCA_964567425.1 uncultured Candidatus Saccharibacteria bacterium | reverse complement strand
CACAAATACCGCCGTGAGGCCAAAACCCCACAGTGCAAAGGCGACTACCACTAACTCTAAAATGAATCGGGCCTGTCGCGGCATCGGTAGAATGGCCCATCATACACTATTTATTTATCCCCAAGCCAATTTCTAGGTAGTGATGGGGCAGAGTATACTTAAAGCAGAGCTTCCTCGCTCTGTTGCTTTTTTGGGTTCAGTAGATTTATTAAAAATTAGCAAATTTAGTTTTTACGATGAAAAAATATTTAGTCCTCGCCCTGGTGCTCCTGGGCCTTGTCGCAGCCAGTCCAGTGGTTACTCAAGCGGCCACTGTGTCTGATCTCCAGGCGCAAATTGCTCAGTTAATGGCTCAGATCCAAGCGTTGACAGGAAGGGGTGCTACTACCTCCTGCCAAACTCTCGGTCGCAACTTACGGGTGGGGGATAATGACCATGACGTTTCTCTCTTACGGGAGATATTACGGAAGGAGGGGTTTGACACCACGGCTTCTCGCGAATTACTGACCTTTGACGAGGTGGTGGCTGCGGGAGTGGTTGGCTTTCAGGAAAAATATGCTGCCGAAATTTTGACTCCTAATGGTCTGGCGCATGGGACAGGATATGTGGGACCAGCCACGCGCGCAGTGGTAAATCGCCTGGAGTGCAAAACTTCACCACTTCCCTCGGCCGGGCCAGTCATCAGCGGAGTATCCGGGCCGACAACACTTAAAGTCGGTGAACAGGGAACGTGGTTGGTTACGGCAAGTGACCCAAACAACGGTACCTTATCATACTCGGTCGTGTGGGGGGATGAAGGCTCAATGAATGCACTTAGGCAATCGGAAGCAGTCTCTCAAACAGCTACCTTTACGCATACCTATCGCTCGGCTGGGATCTATACCCCTACGTTTACGGTGACTAGTAATGCTTATAAAGGAGGACAAAACGCTAAGACAAGCGTGAGTGTACTGGTGGGTGAAAAAACAGAATCAATCTTTAATCTTATTTCGCGGTTGGGAGCAGTGAGTACTGATGGGGCGCAACAAGTTACCTATCGGGTAGAGTTATCGGGTAACGCTCGGCGAAGTGCGGGTGACTGGACTTTGCAGATTACCTGCCCGGCGGGAGTCGTGGCGGCAGGCAAGGGCGGATTTGGTTGCGGTGAAACCCAAAAGATCTCAAGCGGTGAGTGGGATGTGTGGTTTACTAATTCCACTACGGAATCCCAGACAATAGAAGCGGTCGCTCAATTATTGTCCGGCAAAGATGGTTCGGTGATAGCAACGGATCAGGATGCTATCACAATTAAACCTCGGACGGGAGACAGTGCTCAGTCTTCGATTAAAGTAATCTCGCCCAATGGTGGTGAAAGATTTGAAACGGGTAAAGGCATCCCATTTACCTGGCGATGGACGGGGAGTCACGCTCCCACCGAGCCGACGGTTTACATTGTGCCCGCTAATTCAGATGATGAGCTTGGAGGAGGAGTGCTTAAATATCTCGCTGATAGTGCCTATGACTCTGGGCGCACGACTCAGCGAGGAGTAGTGACCAATGCCGTTTGTTCAGTGTTCCCGAGCGGGCCGTGCAGTCCTGGGCTTGAATTGGATAAACCCTACCGTCTAAAGATTTGCGAATTCCCCGATAATCCTCGAGCCTATCCCACCAAACCACTTTGCGATAAAAGTGACGGTACCTTTACAATTATTGCTCCACCGGTTGGTACCACGAACTTTGAGGTAAGCTCGTCAGTGGTCAAGTCGGGGGAGGATGTTCGGTTTAGTTGGCTGCGACCCGCCGCTTCCGTATCTCCCAAACTCTTCTTTAGTTGCCAAACGGGAGTTACGGCGGCTCTCTCCGAGTCAGCTCCAAGCCTGTGTAATCACTGGCTTGAGCTAGATCCCAGATTAAGTGCCCAAAATATTTACGTGACGAATACCGGGACGAGCGACGCTAAAGTTTATGTCACCTTCAATTATCTCGAGCGGGCAGACGGACCGGGAAATTCTCGCGCCGTTGAAGTGACGGTTAAACCCCGACTTACTCCCTCAGTTACTGATCCTGTGGATAGTCACTCGGCGATCAAGTCCATCAATAATACGATTGCCACGCCCGTAAAGGTAGGGACTGAATATCGTGGTTTTGAGCGGGAATTGGGAGTATTTAGCCTGGAGATAAATGACAGTATAAAGTGGTGGATCACGAGCGGCGCGTTACCGCCGGGATTGAGATTATCCAATCCCTACAGCCACTTAGTTTCGATTATCGGGACACCTACGACTGCCGGGTCGTTCCCATTTACGGTTAAAGTTTCTAACGGGCAACAAGCGGCAGAGGCCAGTTTTACCTTAGTTGTTGAATAGGGGCGGTTTGACATTAATCTAGGCTTCAGCTAACATAAAGCCCAATCTGCCTTGCGGTAGGTTGGGTTTTATTTCCCTCTAAAATATGTCTCGCTCACTGGCGAAGGGTCCTTACCTTGACCCCAAATTAATGAAGAAAATCGCAGGCAAAAAGCCGGCTGATTTGGGCGTGGTTAAGACCTGGGCCCGGGCATCGACGATTGCGCCGGAGATGGTCGGTTTCAAGTTTGGGGTCCATAACGGCAAAAATCACATTGAGGTCTTTGTGACGGAGGAGATGGTCGGTCACAAGCTGGGGGAGTTCTCGCCGACTCGCAAGTTCGTTAAGCACGG
>CAZMMP010000056.1:0-2730 GCA_964567425.1 uncultured Candidatus Saccharibacteria bacterium | reverse complement strand
CAAACTGGAGCGAAACCGGTCTAACGCCAAATACGAGTTACAGTTATGAAGTCGGGGTAGTCGATCGATCCGGTAATTGGGCTACTACCACGCCGGCCGCAACCACCACGCTGGCCAATCCACCAACCAGCCTAACCTTAGTTGTTAATTCTAGTTCAGCATTGACAGCTAGCTGGAGTGGCAATGGCAACCCGGCGGGGACGCAATATTATGTTGACAACACGACGGCAGGTACTAATTCAGGCTGGGTGGCTGCCACGTCATACCAATTTACCGGCCTGACCGCGAGCACTTCGTACTCAATCACCGTTAAGGCGCGGAATGGTGGTGGCGTTGAGACTACGAGCGTGAGCGCCAGTGCGACGACGAGTGAGGCTAGTGCGGCCGAGGACACGACGACTACTTCAACGGGGGGAACTTCAGGCGGTCGTCGGCCAAGCTCAAATTCAACTGCAACCACCGTAAGCAATCTGACGGCGCTCTTAACCCAACTTTCTCATACCCTGCAACTCGCTACGACTCCGATTACGGTGCCGGGCACACCCCTCCCACCGGTGGTCTCTACCGATACGGAAGCCACTAAGCTGGCGGCTCCGGTGTTCGGTGCCCAGTGGCAATTGCTTTCGTCGGAACCGCTTTCCCGATTTGTGTTTGCGCCTCTGCCGACAACGTTTGCTGATCTGGTGGCCAAGTTTCCTTCCCTCAAAAAAACTCTTGATGCTACCGGCATTGCCACCCTGCACGATTATCAACAATTGCGGGGGGTAGAATTTAAATTGCCGACGATTGCTGATCAAGCTAAAGAAGCGCTTCCTCTGGCGAGCTTGTCGCCAGCAATTAAAAAAGCAGTCCCGTCCGAAGTTCTCTTTGTGCGCAGTAGCAATGAGCGCGTGGATCTGACCTCTACGCTCAAGATCGACGCCGCCGGCACTCCCGCGCAAGAGGTCAGGACGTTGAGCGGGCAAAACTTAGTCTTAGCGATTAAGCCGGCGGGGCCCGCCACCGCTGTTTCGGGTTTTCTCCTCTTTAAGGGGCGCAATCCGCAAGCCGCGGCTTCAGTGACCGCGGTGCCCTCATGGTGGGGTGGAGTGGCATCAGCTCAAGAGTTGCCAATCGAACAAGGTCTCGTCGTGCAGCAGTTCCAATTCCACGATGAGGATAGTGATGGAATTTATACCGCCGCGATCCAAGCGCCTGTGGCGGTTGGTAATTATGAGGTGTTGACCGCCATTGATTATCGGGATCCCGCCGTTGGCCGGCGGTTGGTCCGGCTAGTAGCGGTTGTGGATCCGGAGGGCTATGTTTACGAAGCCATTGGATCCAATCAGCTGCGGGTTGCCAACGCCAGTGTTACCTTGCAAACGGCGGGAGCGGGGTCGGATCAGTTTGCAATTTGGCCCGCCGCCCAGTTTGACCAACAAAATCCTCAAACTACCGGCGTTTCAGGTTCCTATGCCTTCTTGGTTCCCCCCGGCCGCTATCGCTTGGTGGTGGCAGCTCCCGGATATCAGTCATACATTGGCGCTCCCTTTGAAGTGCAGTTAGGGCGCGGAGTGCACGAAAATATTGCCCTAACTCGCGCCCACCACTGGTATGACTGGTTCGATTGGCGTTGGGTGTTGGGGCTAGTTATCCTCGCCAGCTTGGTCTACTGGATGGGGTATCGCAAGGGTCATCATTAATAATTTTTCCTGCAATGAAAGCAACTAAAATGTCATTTATCTCTTCTAAAAAGATTTTTCTGCTCGGCGGAGTGCTCATTCTGCTTGGCGTTTGGGGGTGGGGAGCATATGTCAGTGCCCGAGCCGAGCTCCAAAGCACGCGACAATCCCAGGCCACGAACCACTTCAACCAAAAAATTGTCTCTTTTATGTCGCTGTTTATCGACGCGGTACTCAATGCCCGTGGAGAGGTTGATTTTGATACTCGGCTCAAGCTCGAAAATGCCGTTCGGGACATTGGTGACCCGGAGATTTTAACGCAATGGCAAAATTTTGTGGCAAGCAAAGATGAACAAGCCGCTCAACAGGAAGTAAAAAAACTCTTAAGCCTGTTGGTTCGCAAAATTTCAAACTAAGGTGTAGAGTGGGAGAGTGAAAGTCTTTTTAGGAATGTCCGGCGGAGTCGATAGCTCTGTCTCGGCAGCGCTTCTTAAAACTGCCGGCCATGATGTCACGGGCGTTTTCATCAAGAGTTGGGAGCCGGCGGGAGTGCCATGTAATTGGCGCGAGGAGCGCCGCGACGCCATGCGCGTCGCGGCAGAGCTGGGGATCCCGCTCCGTACCCTCGATCTTTCGGCCGAGTATGAGCGCGCGGTCGTGGCCTATCTGGTGGCTGAATATCGGGCCGGCCGCACCCCCAACCCCGACGTAATGTGCAATAAAGCGATCAAATTCGGTGCGTTTTATGACTGGGCGCGAACTCATGGTGCGGATTTCGTTGCCACCGGTCATTATGCCCAAACTAATGGCCGCGAGCTCTTGCGAGCGAAAGATGAAGCTAAAGATCAAACTTACTTTTTGTGGACACTCACGCCCGAAATTTTGGCACACACGCTTTTCCCGATCGGACACTTATTAAAGAGTGAGGTACGTGATTTGGCCAAAAAATTTAATTTACCAGTAGCCGAGAAGAAAGATAGTCAAGGCGTCTGTTTTGTGGGGCCGCTTGATCTTAAGGATTTTTTGAAAACCCAAATTAAAACTGAAGTGGGAGAGGTGCGGAATGAGC
>CAZMMP010000055.1:0-2836 GCA_964567425.1 uncultured Candidatus Saccharibacteria bacterium | reverse complement strand
GTATAAAAAAGATTATCCTCTCACCTGGCGGCGCTCCTCTTGAGCCACAAAATCTCGAATATGATCCTCAATCCGCTGCTCGGCTTGCCACCCAAGCTCACCCCGAGAACGACTGAGATCTAATCCGGCGCTTAATCGGTTACCCGTGCGCTCGGGCAGCATCACAATCTCTCCACCAAACAGCTGGGCAATTTCTAAGATGCTATACGACTCTTCGGCTCCTAAGGCATAGCCATCGCCTACGCCTCGCTCACCCACGAGCATAAGCCCACGCACAATATCAGCCACATGAGTAAAGTTACGCCGTTGCGTACCTGGCAATACCACCTCGAGCGGTAAGCCCCGCTGGTAACGTTTTTTATATTTAGCGATCAAGGTAGCGTAGGTCCCTTCCGCAATCTCCCGCTCGCCATAAACATTGTAAAAATAGGTAATTGCATAGGGCAACCCAAACCACTGACCATAATTCATTACCAGTTCGGTATTTGCCGCCTTGCTCCAGGCATAGGGACTTTGATGGCGTCCGGCGCCACCATCACCAAATTTAGTACTGGAGCCCGCATAGAGAAGTTTGGCTCCCCGAGCGCGACAAAACTCGAGCACCGCGAACGTCCCCGCGACATTAAATTGCCAGACTGTCTCGAGATCAGCAAAGCTCTGTTCGACGCGAGAATATTCACCCAAATGAAAGACGAGCGCTGGCGATTCGGGGATCAGCCGCTCAATGTCAGCGGTAGCCCCCTCTCGATACTCCGCTCCGAGGATATGATTCTCTTGTCGGCCGGTAAAATAGTTATCCAGCGAGATAACGCGAGAGTCACCGCGCTTCACCAGCGCTTCTACCAAATGAGAGCCAACAAAACCGGCGCCGCCGGTTACCACTACCGTCCTCATAGCTCAAGCATTTTTTTAAGCACATCTTCGGGCACTTCTTTTTTCTCTTCTTTTTTGGAGGGCGCTGGCTCGGGCGACTTCGCTAACTTGGGTTCCTCTTTTTTCAACTCTGGCTTTGGTTTAGCTTCAGCCTGCACGCTCTTTAAGATGTCGCGCAAATCAGCGGCATGCTTGCCGGTCGCTTTGTCAACATGAGAGTTGGTCGAGAGCGCCTTGAGCGAAAACACTTTTTCGGGTTGTTTGATTTTCTCGGGCTTTGCCGGCTCGACCTGAATGCTCGGGCGAGGGGGCACTGAAGGCGCGGAGGGACGAGGGGCCGGAGCAGAGTGAGAGACTGGAGCGGCAATCTTAGGTCCCGAACCCCTGTTCGCTGGCGGCGGGAGCTTTTTGCTGGCCTCGTGCCAGGCCACAATCGAAGCTTCCACCATGGGTCGCGGTTTGGCATAGGTGGCTCGACTGTGAGCGATAATCGCCTCCCGATACGATTCAGCTGGCGCGGGAATTGGCGGCAAGGTCCGAGCGGAGAACGGCGTCGAGCCCATATCGTCAATCATGAGCGTCAGGTAAATCTGAAAGCGCCCGAGATTAACCAAATCCTCTTTGGTAAATGTCGGAGCAAATAAGCGCTCCAACAGTTCCGCATCGAGCGGTCCGACTCGAAAGACCACCGTGGTACCCACGTTGCCGAACACCGCCGCCCGCACTTCCTCCGACATCTGATCCACATACTGATTGGCGAGCGTGAGCGACAATTTATATTTGCGCGCCTCACTCAAAATGTTAGCAAACGACTCGTTGGCAAACGATTGAAATTCATCAACAAAGAGAAAGAATGGCGGCAAGCGACGCATCTCGGCGGCGCTCACATTGGCCCGCGACATCGCCGCCAAGTAGAGCTTGGTGATGAGCATCGAGCCGATTAGGTTGGCATTGCCTTCGCCAAGCCGACCCTTGGAGAGGTTAACGATCAGGATCTTTTGCTCGTCCATGATCTTGCGGAAGTCGAACGAGGACTTGGGTTGGCCGATAATATTGCGAATGAGCGGGTTAGAGGTGAACTGACCAATCTTGTTTTGAATAGCGGGGGTCGCTTCAGCCGCAAAGCGCTCGGTGTAATTAGCAAATTCATCCACCCAGTAGGATTTGACGCTCGGGTCAGTGACGTTCTCGACCACCTTTTTGCGATACTCTTTGTCGGCAATCATCCGGTTAACACCAAGGAGCGTTGAACCTGGGTACTCGAGCAGCGCGAGCAGCGTATTGGTGAGGATATAGGCCATCCGATCCGACCACGACTCCTCACCCCAAATCTTTTTAAACGCACTCATGAGACCATTCACCACCAGGTGGCGCGAATCTTTCCCCACATCCTCCATCACATTAAAGGAGATGGGGTAGTCGAGATCAAACGGCGAAAAATAAACTACGTCCTTGATCCGATGCTGGGGCACATATTCTAAAAGTTTCTCCGCCGCCGAACCGTGCGGGTCAATGAAGGCGATCCCATGGCCATTTTGAATGTCCTGGATGGCCATATTTTCCAGGAGATTAGATTTACCAACGCCGGATTTACCAATGACATAAAAGTGGCGCGAGCGATCGGGGTTCTTAATACCAAACTTAGTACGCTTGCCCCGGAAATCAGTTTCGGCGATGTACGTAATATCCGAATGATCCATCAGGCGAATTATACCATCTTCTCCCTTAGTGCTAAAAGTGGGCGCGGGGAGACTCGAACTCCCAAGGACGAAGTCCATACGCTCCTGAAGCGTACGCGTATACCAATTCCGCCACGCGCCCGGTTTCAATTTTCCTAATCGGAGCGCCGGGATTCTCGCCCTACGGGCGCAGGTACTTTTCGATCTCGCTTCACTTGATAACGAAAAGTCTTTCTCATCCCGACGCCTCATCATCAATGACGAGGCTTCCCTCCTATCGGAGC
>CAZMMP010000054.1:0-2866 GCA_964567425.1 uncultured Candidatus Saccharibacteria bacterium | reverse complement strand
AATTGGCGGCGCAGGTGGGCAAGCCAGTGGTGCTGGTCGGTCACCTGGTTGAAGAACCGGTGCCGAGCGAGGCGAGCATTCGACTGGTTTTGCTTACCGCGGCTCGGGAACGAGTGGTGATGTCCGCCCCGCCGTTTGGCCACTATGGTTTAGGCGATAAGGTTGAAGCGCGCGGGACGCTGGCCCGGCCGGAGGCATTCGAGACCGCCAGCGGGATGGAATTTGATTACCCCAATTGGCTCGCCGTCCGGGGGATTTTTTATAAGCTCGACCGGCCCAACCTTACGACGCTCACACCGGCCGAGCGCTACCCGATCCGCCGCGCCTTGTTTGGAGTTAAAATATATTTTCTCGGTCGGCTCCAGGCGATTTTGCCCGAGCCCCGGGCTTCGCTTTTGGCGGGTCTGTTAATTGGCGCTCAAACCCCGCTTGGTGATACCTTAAATGATGAGTTTCGCCGCACCGGGCTCTCGCACATGGTGGTGCTTTCAGGCTATAACCTCACCATTGTGGGCCAGGTCATCGGTGCCGCACTTGCTCGGTTAGCGCTCTCGTGGCAGCTCGGACTCTCGGCCAGCGGATTGATCCTGTTTGCGGTGATGGCCGGCGGCGGCGCTTCGGTCGGTCGAGCGGTCCTGATGGCTTTGATTGCGCTCTTGGCTCGCGCCACCGGCCGTTTGTACGACGCCGGGCGCGCGCTCTTCGTCGTTGGTTACCTAATGACGCTCTGGAATCCCCGTTTGTTCCTCTACGATCTTGGCTTTCAGTTCTCGATGCTGGCCACGCTCGGACTTATTTATTTTAGTCCGCTGGTCGAACGACGCTTACGTCGCATCCCTCGACTCGGCGGCCTAAAAGAAGTGTTAGTAAGCACTCTTGCCGCCCAGCTCGCGGTGTTGCCTTGGCTCTTATATAAAACCGGCCAGCTCTCGCTGGTGGCACCGCTTGCCAACCCGCTCATCCTCATCACCGTTCCGCCCACGATGCTCTTAGGGGCCGTGGCCGCGCTCCTCGCCACGCTCGGTCCGACCTTCGCCTTCCCGATGACGGCGCTGGTTTCATTACTCCTCTCGTACCAGCTGGGGTTGGTGCACATTCTCGCTCATCTTCCTGGCGCCGCTTTTGCTTTTACCCACTTTCCGCTCTGGTTGACCCTCATCCTTTACGCTCTCGTGGGTTGGTGGTACTATCGGGAGAGGGTTCAAGTGGTTCATTAGACAGGAGATCTCTCATGGAAGAAAAAATTCCTTGGTGGGTGAGTTTGTGGGCCTGGCCCGCGGCGATTCTCTTTTGTTTCTTTTTTTACTTGATTCGGCTGGGGCGTCGAGGACTAAACGGCCTTAGTGGCCTCACAAATGAGCAACGGATGGGCTACGACGAAAAACTGTCGTAAGGAGGGCCAAGTGACGTTAAAGTATCGTTTCGACTTGTTTCGTCACAATCTGGGAGTCACTCTGCATCTGTGGCGAAGATGGTGGGGGCGATGGCGCGGGGCGTATTAATAAGTGGAGTGCGGGTGTCTAGTGTCAGCGGCAGCTCGAAGGATTCGAGCTGCCGCAATTTTGTTACACTAAATTAATGCGGGAGAAACTCGTTCACTGGCGCTTGGTGGTTTTGTTCCTCCTTGCCTTTGGCGTGATGGTGGTGGGATATCTGCTCTGGGGCGAAGATCGGCGGGGGATTTTAACGGTAGCGTTTCTCGATGTGGGGCAGGGTGACGCCATTTTAATTGATTCACCGACCGGCAATCAGGTGCTTGTTGATGGCGGGCCGGCGGCGGGCGGCGCGGTGCTCCGCGCTCTCGGAGCCGCGCTGCCGTTTTATGATCGCTCGCTCGATCTTGTGATTGCCACTCACCCCGATGCGGATCATATTGGCGGCTTGCCGGTGGTGTTGGAGCGCTACCAAGTCCGGGGTTTTATGGAGCCGGGGATTGTCTCCGAGACGCAGACGAGCCAAGCGCTGGCCCAAGCGCTTGCTGCCAAAAAAATCACCACTATCTTAGCGCGCCGCGGCCAGGTCATTGACCTTGGCCGCGGCGCTAAACTCCAAATTTTATTCCCCGACGAGGAGAGCGAGCGGCGCGCGGAACAAAAAAATGATACTAACGCCGCTTCGATCGTGGCGGTGCTCCGGTATGGCGCGACGAGCGCGATGCTCACCGGCGATGCGCCGATTGCCGTCGAAGATTATCTGATCAATCTTGATCGTAACAATCGAGCCGAGCTCGACGCGGATATTTTAAAAGCGGGTCACCACGGCTCGCGCACGAGCACTAGTGACGAGTGGCTTAGCGCGACCACTCCGAGCGTGGCTATTATCTCGGCGGGCAAAAATAATCGGTATGGCCATCCGCATCAAGAAACGTTAGCGCGACTGACTGCTCACCAAATCAAAACCCTCGCCACGGCGGGCGAGGGGACAATTGTTTTTAAGACCGATGGCGTTACGTGGTGGCGAGACTAAGGTGTTTGCCCGCTTTAATGCACTTAGCACAGAGTTTGGCGCGCGAGCCATCGCTTAAACGCGCCCATTGGAGATTGGGATATTTACGGAACTTGCCGGTCGGATTAAATTTGGTGGCGCGGACGCGGTTGGAGTAGCCGCCGGAGACCTGGCTCGATTTGTGGCAACTTAGACAAGCTTTCATGCCGCTTAGCCTAACGCAGAGAGCGTTACTTTGTCAAATATGCTAGGATGGCCCCATGCTCCCGACGATTATTGCTGGTCTGGCGATCCTCATTGTCTCCGTCATTATCCATGAGACGGCCCATGGCTACGCCGCTTTGGCGCAAGGCGATCAAACGGCTCGGCTGGCTGGCCGCTTGACCTTAAATCCGCTGGCCCATCTCGACCCGATCGGCTC
>CAZMMP010000053.1:0-3591 GCA_964567425.1 uncultured Candidatus Saccharibacteria bacterium | reverse complement strand
CTTGGGTGTATCAGCATCTCAATCTGTTAAAGTTAAGTCCTGAAGTTCAAGAGCTGATGAACCCAGAGCGGCCGGATGATAAACGCCTCGTCTTTTCGGTCGCCATGATGCTCTCCTCACTCGACCAAGCCCTTCAAGTGAAGGTGGCTAACGAAATCCTCGATCAGGAAATGGGGATCCAACGAGCACAACACCACATCCGGCAGCTAACAGCCGGAACGACCGGCGCTTCATCGAGGCGTCGTCGTCCTGCTCGGCAGTACGAAATCTTCGAGACGGCTCTCGGACGAATCCGGCAACAAACTGAGGTTTGGCTCGACTATGATGAGGACCATATCCCCAGTTTAGTGGCCGACAAAGATGGTGCCACTCGCAAAGCACTCGTTGCTACCATCAACGAAGCCATCGGAAATCTCAATTGGATCAGAATGGCAATTGGCCAACCATTTACGCATCCAACTGAAAAAGCGGTTGGTTAGCTCGGTTGGTAACGAACACTCCACGCGAGAGATGGAAAAGCCCCGAGCGCGTGCGCGCCGGGGCTTTTTATTTTTTTAACGTTGATTAATTGCGGCGCGAGTAATTGGTCCGCAAAAGCCGACGGCTGGCGTAATATGAGAAGCGGTTTGAAATCGGATCAGAGCCGCTTTAGTAAGTAAGCCGAAGAAATCAGTTTCCTGACCCGCTGATCCGGGGCCAGCGGCAGTGATAGCAAACCCATGCGAATTTAAAAATTGCTGGAGCGCGCGGACGTCGGGACCGCTGGTACCAAGCCACAAGTCGCGGGTGGGGATGGGCGCGGACGTGCCCGTCCATTGGGTAAGGAGAGCCGCCGCAGCCGGGCCTTGGCCCAAGCGCTCGAGATTAGCCACGCGCCGCTTGAGCGTAGCGCCACCGCCCTCACGCACCCCAGATGATGGATCAGCGGTCACTCCCCCGTTGACCTGACGCTCACCAGTGGAGACCGCCCGACCAAAGTCGTCAACAACACGCCCTTCAAAATAATGCTTGTCGGAGGAGAGATTACTGAAACTCTCTTCATACTCATTAGCACGCGAATCGTAGAGCGCCAACACTTCACTCGCCGTGAGTGCCCGGCCGAAGAGGAGCACTTCGTCGATCGCGCCGTCGACATAAATATTGTCATCACGCTTGCCGATATAGAGCGTACTGCTGATACTCCGTGCTGCAGTGGAGCTGCTGACGGCTGTACCATTGACGTATAACGTTTCCGTCCCCGCGGCAGCGTCATATACTCCGACTACGTGATCCCAGGTGCCAACCGAGGCCACAGCCGAGGCAGAATAGGTGTCATCGAACTGCCAGCGATCGCTGCCACCGATCTGGATGAGATGCCCGTGGCTATCCCCCACCACCGCCGCGCCGCCCGTAAGACTATTGGGCCGGACCCAAGCGGAGACGGTGAAGCTCGCGGTGGGAGGATGGTTTAAAGTGACGTCAAAGGAGGTCGCACCGTCGAACTTGCCAGCGTAGCCGAAGCGGCCGAGGGCGTAGGCCTCGATACCGTCCCAACTGCCGCTTTGGGCCTGGGAGGAGCTATCGGTCGCCCCACCCTCAAAGCGCCACCAGCCGAGCACGGAGCGATCAAGGTCGAGGAAGGCGTAGCGTTCGCCAACGGAACTAGCAGAGAGGACAACGTCGAACGAGTGGTCGATGAGCGTAGCGTTGGCAGCGGGCGTAGCACCGGCAAAGGAGACGGTGGGTTGAGCAGGACAGGAGAGGCCGCTATCGGTGATCGTCCACGAATGAGGGGCTGAAGTTAGCACGTTTCGCTGCGTCGCATCGCAATAGGTAGCGTTGTTGGCCCCCAGGAGCACGCTCGGCTGAACGGCCTCTCGCGACCAAGCAAAGAGGAGGGCATCATAATTCCGCGTCGAGAGCGCCGTGCCATTAAACGCGCCATCAAGCGTGGTGACGTCGCTCACGTCCCACGGGCTCACGTCTTGATTAAAGAGCGTGGCACCGCTCCACATAAAGGCCATGGTGGTGACGCTCGAGGTGTCCCACGAGCTGATGTCCTGATTGAAGCTCGCCGCGTTGGTGAACATGCCCTGCATATTGGTGACCTTGGAGGTCTGGTGCGACCAATCCATCGGACGGCTGTGGCCATTGGTGGCCTCGCCGTTATTAAAGGCACTCGCCCCTTCGAACATCGAGTTCATGTTAGTGACGTTGGAAACGTTCCAGTTGCTCACGTTCTGATTAAACGAGCTGGCATGATAAAACATGGTCGACATATTTTGCACCGACCCCGTGAGTGTCCCCCAATCAAGCGGCACGCCGCCGTTGTTGAAGGCGGTATCGTAAGCAAACATCGACGACAGGTTGGTGACACTGGCCACGGTCCAATTGCTCACATCTTGATTGAATGCGGTATCGTTATAAAACATCGCAAAAAGACTTTCGGCCGCATGCGGGTCCCAGTCGGTGATATCGCCGTTGAACTGGGTATCCTGGAAGGTCCCAATGAAAAAGCGCACATTCCTAACATCCCAGGAATTGAGATTTTCGTTAGTGAGACCGGTGCCGCGGAAGGAGTAGGTCAAGTCGACCGCCGTGGTTAGATCGGGCGCGTCGGTAGCAGCAATATGGAGATGGGAACAGCCAGCAAAGGCCCCCGCCAGCTCCTGCCAGTTGTTATTGCCCCACTGGTCGATCGAAAGCAACTTATCCTTATCGCCGCCGAAATTGAATTTGATGGCCGGGAAGGTGCCGGTTATTTTAATTTGATACGTGCCCGAACTGGCGTAGGTATGCGTGGCGTCGGTCGTGGTGCCAACCGTGTTTGAGCCGTCGCCCCAGTTGACATTGTAGTTATAGGAGTAGCCGTTGGCCCGCGGGATCTGAAACGACTTGTTATCAGTAACACCGGGATTATCAGTCTTAACCGTAATAATGAATTCGCCGGCGGCCAAAGCCGCCGGCGCCCGCCACCCTATCGCTAACCCCACCGCACTCAAAATGCAAAAAAATATAAGGAGCGGAACTCGCTTCATTAAATGATAATACCACGGCAAGGCTGAAAAACAGTGTGGGTAGCAAAAAATGTTGAGATTTGCTAAATTAACGATGTTTCGTCATATTCTTTGCGGGATCATCTAATGGTAGGATACATGACTCTGAATCATGTCATCTAGGTTCGAATCCTAGTCCCGCAGCAGTCTAGAAAAGTATCGAAGGACCAAAAGGGGTCATAATTATATGGATGAAGATGAATTTTTTGGAAATCAATATGCAAAGAACAAGTCGCCACATAGGACTTATGTCGGCAAGGCTTTCAATACCAAGAGTGTTGATGGATCAATCTCAGAAAAAAGATACATAACAAAAGTTTTTGACATTCAGGATTTTCAAGAATATTATAAAGATCAAAAAAACAACAAGGCCGCTAAAATTCACAGACAAGGCCAAAGACAGGAAATTGTTGCGACTGTTGATACAGATTGAAGAAACTGCGCTTTAAGAATTCAGCGTTTTACTAAACTGAGAGGCATGCCTCACTGCCAGTCATTTAGGTTTCATAGCGGCGCAGTAATAGAACCAGTAGAGTTTATTGATTTACTTGGTGTT
>CAZMMP010000052.1:0-3720 GCA_964567425.1 uncultured Candidatus Saccharibacteria bacterium | reverse complement strand
ACCCCGCTGGTCTGTTAAGATGTTAAATTATTAAATTAATCTTGTCAAGTCGCACCTCTCTATCAAGAACAGTGCAGAAGTGTTACTATACACCCAGAGATTGGTCCCCTACTCTTACTCTTAAGGAGCTCGATCATGGAAGGTATTTCGATCAACCGTACCTGTCCCATCTGTGCCAAGTCAAAACAAACTGTAACCTCGCCCCAGCTTGTAATCGAAATCGAAGTGATTACCGATACGGGCGACTTCCCCCCAATAATCGGCCCAGGACATGATGACTACGGCCAAGACAGTCCGCCCAACGAACAAGTGGCTCGTTGTTATTGTCCAAACTGCTGGGCGCTGTTCCACTTTCCTCCCCCAGAAGCGGCACGATTGCTAGCCGACCGACGGGAGAGCTGGATTAAAGCCCATCGCTCCAATCTCAAAACCGACTTCGACCCACTGTCCCCGGCTGAGGTTGTTAATATAGAAAAATTGCTCCAACCTCTCAAGCCGGCTCCAAAGTAAATAAGTAGGTATAAAAGCCCGGTGGTAAAACCGGGCTTTTTAATTGCCAACAAAATTGCGGTGCAAGGTTTTAAGACGCGCCGGATCAAGCCCAGCAAAATGAGCCCGGACTTGCTCGGAGTGGGTACGAAAAGCCGCGTCTTGCTTAGCTACTTGGGGATGAACCTCGAGGGCACGCTCGTTAAGCCCGAGCAGCTGTAAGCCCTTGAGTGTGCGGACGCGGGAGAGAGCGACGTAGCCTTGGCCGTATTCAAAACATTTAGAGAGATCCATCACTGCCGCGTCTAAGGACATCCCCTGGCTCTTGTGGACGGTAATCGCCCACGCGAGCCGTAAAGGCACCTGCACCACGCTCGCGAGCACCTTACCTTCGCTCTCCACCGGCCATTCGGTCGGCTCGGCGGTCACGAGCCGCCCTTCGCGCGTCCGCACCACGGGCCAACCACTCGTGCGGTCAAAAGCGCTCACTTCACCGGTAGTGCCGTTAACATAGCGTCCTTCAACACTATTTTTAGTAAACATCACCTTTGCTCCTACTTTAAGCACGAGCTTTTCAGGCGAGAGACAGTTGCGCTTGAGCCCTTCAATCAACGGTGGTGCGCCATGGCTCCGCATTACAAAGAGACGATGCGCCCCCGGCAATTCTCCAAGCGCCTCGTCATTAATCCGATCCACGTCGGCATTATGAGCAAAAAGTTGGGTCAGGCCGCTTTTAGTTTTACTGCTTTTGATCAAGCGCTTAGCGAGCTCGTCTCGATGCTGCTCACCGAACTCGCCATGACGAAGCGCGGTTAAAAGTTGCAAAAAAGTCTCGTCCTCATGCCGGTGTTGCTCGTTCAAATAACAGGTCAATAATTTAAGCGCCTGCCAGGTAGCGGCGTGGTACGCAAACTGGTCACCCCCCCTCTCCTGGCCTCCCTCATCAAAGAGATTGGCCGCAGTGACGCGCTCGACCCGTCGATTGACCGGTGGCAGTTGAAAAAAGTCCCCCACCAGTACTACTTGCAATCCACCGAATGGTTCGCGATTCCCCCGCAATTGACGGCAAAGAATTTCAATCAAGTCCAAGGTTTGGGCCGAGAGCATTGAAATTTCGTCAATCAAAAGCACGCGGGCGCGCCGCACTCGTTTGACCGTGCGCTCATTTTGGCTGATTCGATCAAGATCATAGTCCGAGAGTTCTTCGCGCACGCCCAGTCCGCTCCACGAGTGAATGGTTTGACCACCCAAATGAGTAGCGGCGATACCCGTGGAAGCAGTAATTGCCACCGGCACCCCTTCGTCGCGCAGATAACTAACGTATTGATTAACAGTGTGCGTTTTGCCGCTCCCCGGCTCTCCGGTCAAAAAAACATTCGCTCCCGTTTTAAGCACCGCTAGTGCCTCTGCCTGGGTCATGGGCAGAGTATACCATGCTCATTCAGTCCTTCCCCCAGCGCCAGCGAGGCGGTTCACCGGTGAGATAGCAGATAATGAGGAGCAGGGTAACGAGACCAAAGGTTTCGATGACGAAGGGCCTGATCGTGTCGCTATTCGAATGGGAGACGGCATCGAGCCGCAAAAAATTACAGACTTCCGCCATTATAAACAGCAACAAAACTACCCAACCCTGCCACGTTGCCGGATACCACCCCCACCCATATCGCTTGGCTTTGAACCATACTTTAGACATGCAGATAGTATAACACCCTAACGCGTCTCCAACCCCGGCAACCAGTAAATCGCTTGAACGGGCCGCGTGTTGATGGGGTGTCGCGCCGGTGAGCGGTCAGCTGAACTATTACTGATCGCCTCGTTGTCGCTGACCGCAAAACCAATATGCTGATGACTCTCTCCTCGCTCATCCACTTTCGCTTCCCAGAGCACAACCGCACCCCGCCGGGGCGCCTCCACGGTAACCCAGCCCGCTTTCTCTAAATCCCGGATCGTCCCCGCCACCGTGCCATGTCCGCGTTCAATGAGTCTAAACATTGCTAAAACAGTAGAAGCAAAGAAGGCACACGACAAATCACCGTTGCGCATAATCTCTTGCTCGATCCCCTCCACTAGGGCGTAAAACTGCCGAAACATTGCGGTGCCAGGACTGTTCTCAATCACTGCCAAATAACTCTTAAAAATAAGGGGGGTAACGGCTGGTCTCATGCCTACCACTATACTACTCGAGAAACCAAAAAGAAAAGCGGGAGTTGGAAGACCAACGCCCGCTCTTTTAACCAGACCCGAAAGCGCTTGTAATCAAGCACCCAACCCAAGTCGCGGCGTAGGGCCTTGTCGAGGTTGGTGGCATCAATATACGCAATATTGACTCGTTGCAGATCCGAAAAAGAGAAAGTTACTCGAATTATTTTTTCAGAACTCCTCTGTTCTGGAAATACGCTGCAATATAAACTTAAAAAAGGATTTGAAGCCTTTGAGAACCGATTTGTTGCTGTTTGTGACCCCATCGGGATTCGAACCCGAGTTTCATCCGTGAGAGGGATGTGTCCTAGACCAGGCTAGACGATAGGGCCTATCTATAAGATAATATAGGGCAGAGTCAAAATAGGCAAGCAATCCAAACATTCGGAAGGAGTCCCTGAATGTGGGAGATGATCGGCCTCGGCTATCTGGTTTTTTTGCCCCTGTTCCTCTTGCTGATATGTTTCAGCGCCGAAGATTCAGAAAAAGGAAACCAGAAAATACGATAACAGCCTTTAAAAGCCCCTTCGGGGGCTTTTTTTATTTTTGTATTAGCGTTTTTGCCACTCCGGCTCTTGGCGCACCAGCAATTTTTCTTTATCCTCCGGATGAGCCATAATTTCTTCCACAACTTTTTCGAGACGAATCGATTGGGAACCTTTGATTAAAAGGATATCGCCCGGCGCGATTAAATTTTGCAAATACTCCCCTACTCCGTGATAGGTATCAAAATGTTTTTGGCTCTTCTTTGGCAATTTCTTTTTGGTTGCCGCTTCGGCTAAAAATTGCGTGCGGAGGCCGACGGTGATCAAATAATCAACCGTGCTCGCCGCCAGCACGCCGATTTGGCGATGCGCTTCAATGGTGAGTGGCCCAAGCTCAAGCATATCCCCCAGCACGGCAATTTTACGGCCCGCTGTTTCTATTTTAGCGAGCGTCGCGAGCGCTGACTCCACCGCTGCCGGTGACGCATTATAAGAGTCGTCAATCACCAAAGTGTCCTTAATCCCCGCAAGCAACCGAAAACGCCCA
>CAZMMP010000051.1:0-4042 GCA_964567425.1 uncultured Candidatus Saccharibacteria bacterium | reverse complement strand
ATCCGCGTTTCCTCATCAGCCAGGTCGATCTCGGTGGTGATGTGATTAGCGGTACTCCCGGTGAGATTAGCGGCTAAGGCGGCGCGCGATGGGCCAAAAAAGAGGCTGGCGGCCAGGAGGCTGCCGGTAACTAATAACTGACGGCGCTTAAACTTGCGGTGGTGTTTCATGGGTTTTAGGTTGATTGATTGGGTGACACTAATTAATACTCCCGGTCGAGCAGTTTTATTTCAACTTCATCTCCGGGTGCTGGCTAATGCTGGTAGAAAAAGAGGAGGACGGGCCACTCGCGCGCTTCGGTCTCGTGGCGCAACTGCTCATGGAGATCGGTCACTTGGTCAATTAAAACGCTCGCCACAATAATAATGGCGGCGATGAGGCCAATAATATAAATAATCGAACGGCGGTACCCAAAGGGGAAGCGGCGCACGAGCCATTCGCCCAATAAGAGGAGGCCAAATTCAACCAACACCAAACCCCAGGGGAAGAGGGCAAACCAATCGCGGACAGCACCTACCCGAAAGCGGAACAAGAGCAGGCTTAAAATAAAGATAGCGATACCTAGGGTAAGTACTAACACCGCCCCCACGACTGCTCGCTCTAATCGGTACCACGCGCGCGAATGCATCCGGAGCTCGCCCTCGCGGATTTTGGTCAGCAGTTCGTCTTGCCAGTTAGTGTTCATGGTCGAGTTGTAATCTATGATACACCGCTTTCAACGCTTCGCGAGCCCGGCGAAGCCGCACGCCCACCGTTGCCAGTGGCACTTGGAGCACATCCGAGATCTCTTGGTAACTTAATTCTTCCAAATAATAAAGGATCAAGACCTCGCGATACTTGGGGTTGAGTTGCTCGAGGCCCTGCTCGGCCATCTCCTTCATCTCCCGCCGATGTTCAGGCGCGGTCTCGGGTTCACTGCCGGCACCGCGCGCGAGTAGGGTGTCGAAGTCGAAGAAGCGGAAGGGTTGCCGTGCCTCGCGTCCGAGCGTGCTCACAAACACATTGTGGGCGATGCGATAGATCCAGGAGGAGAACTTAAGACTGGGATTAAAGCTCTGTAAGTGGCGATACGCCTTTAAAAATACCTCCTGCACCGCGTCCTCAATCAGCTCGGGCTCGCGAAGGAATTTGCGGCCATAGCGCTGAAGGCGCGCTTGGTAGCGGCCGACGAGAAGGCCAAATTGCTCTTTGTCGCCGGCTTGCACTTGGGCGACTAGTTGTTCATCAGAGAGATCGCTCGGCGCACCCATGGGCCGATTATACTACTCTCGGGCGGCGGCGGATACGGGCGTCGAGCGTGTAGGCATCAGGGCCGTGGCAGAAGATGGCCAATGCCGTGCCGATTAGGATGAGATGCGGCCAGACCGCCTCGCCAAAGAAGATAAGAGAGAGGCCTAAGAAGGTGAGGAAGGCGAGCGAAATGAACCGGAGTTGAAAGCCGCTGATAAAGCAGAGGCCAAAGAGCAGCTCAATACACATCGCGCCGAGGACGAGGAAGATTGGGTTAAAAGGGAAGTAGTGGGTAAGCTGGTACTTGCTAACCACCTCAAGAGCAAGGGTGCCGTGGATGAGCTTGGCATAGAGTGAAGCGTAGATGAGCGAGAGGCCGAAGAGGACGCGGAGGACCGCAAACTTAAGAGGGTGGCCCCAGTCTCGAAGGTCGGTCCACGCATAGGCACCGCCCCAGAGGGTAAGGACCAGAGCCTCGCCCAAGTAGGTGCCATAGTTTAAGAGATAAGTGCCGTAATCACAGGTAAATGCAATAAAGAGCGCGACAGCCGCGGCTCCGGCGAGCCGCGGCCGGTAACCCACAATTATCATGAGCCCCAGGGCCAGCAGTACGCCACTGGCCACGGGTGCCCAGGGGCCAAAAATGCTAGTGAGCGAGAGTTCGGGCCCAAACACCGCGCCATAGTAACCACTCGCCGTAAGGGCGGCACCTAAAGTCAATTGAGCGATTCGCGGGGCGAGCGGTTTGAGGTGATCTGTCAACCGACTTAAGCGCCGGCCCGGACGGGTCAGTGATAGGGCTAACATCAGGGCGAGTGTGCCAACAATTAAGAATGCCCATCCGAGGAAGGGGGTGAGGTATGCCCTAATGGCCGCGCCGGCCGGGAAGGCTGGCGCGGCTAGCCCTCGCGCCAGCTCGGCGTGATCGAGCACGTAGACCTCATGGGCCTCGGCGACGGGGATTAAAAAATGCATCACTCTAGTATAGCATTGGCGGGAGCTTACTGGGCGCTAACACAATTTTGATATGTCGGGTGGTTAGCGTCGCCTTGGGTGACGAAGGCGGTGGTGCCCTTGTTCCAAAACACGAGACCCTCGTCGCGGGTGGCATAACGGGCACCGGAGGCGGAGATGGTTTGCGGGAGAAAGCGCTCGAGGCCGTCGGAGAGCGCGATGTGGACCGCGCTCTCGTAGAAAATGGCGTGGATTGATTTACCGCCGTCGCAGCGGAACCAGCTATCGGCCACGCTCGGCCCCAAAGCGTCGTTAATGCCTACTTTGCGTCCAACGAATAAACCAACCGCAAATACTCCCACAAACAGCACAATCGCTACAATCTGCGACAATCGCGTCACCTTATTCCAAATAATTTTCATAGCTTAAATTTTAACACAGCGGATAATCTGGTTTTGAATTTGGTCGATAGTTAAAATGAAAGTACTCGCGCAAACGCCCGAGACGGAAGCCGTGACGTTGCATCACGCCAATCATCCACTCCTGCAGTTCCTGATATTTTTTGCTGGACTCATCTGTTTTGTTTTTGTAAAAATCAGCCAGTAAAGCGTCGGCACCGTCCTCCCAATTACGAAGATAGACCTCCTTGTTCTCCTTCTGAATCCAGGGTGCGACATCCACGGCTCCACCGTCAGCATGGGGTTGGTCAACCACATTAAGCAAGCGATCGGTCAACGCTTGGCCAAATTTTTCGACCCGTCGCTGATACACAATGGCATAGAGTTCTGGTGATCGATATCCTTCTTTGACATACAGTCGATAACCTCGGTTTTGAAAAGCTTGATCCGCTGCTTGTAGTGGCTCGATCAAGTCGCGATGCACCTGAACCCGATCGCTCGTTAAACCCGCCGCCGCCAAATCCTCTTTACTTAGGCCGTAAGCTCCATGCTTGTGCCAATAAAAGTTACTGCCGAGCAGCCCATACTCATCAAGATAGACTAAATTATTTTTTACTCCATGAAGATTCATAAATAAGTTTAGTTAACCCAAACTAGATGTGATTATTTCCAAGCTCATTTTTTACAATCAATTGGCAACTTTAGATTCCTTTCGGTAGGGCTCACTAAACTGCTGGCCTTCTTGGTCTAGAACTAAGTAAAGTGAGACCTTATAAGAGTACTTTAGCAAAAAATTCTGAATCAAACTGACCCGTCTCGGCCTGGGTTCAAATTGATGAATTTCTGCCAAATTGACGATTTCTCTTCTGCACTAAGATTAAGAGACCATTTCCACGCACCTTCATAATCATAGAGTCCCTTTCTCTTGCTTTCTACTGCAACCATCTCATCTGCAAATTCTTTTCCATACAACTTAATCCACACATCATGCAGAAAAAGATTAAGATGCTGATGCTCATCCAGATCTTCAACTCTATTATGAAGAGGGGAAATTAGTCGATGTCCGAGTTCGTGAATAAGAGTACCTTGCTTTACTGAATAAGGATAACTTGCCCGTAGTCTCATGGGATTGTTAAGGTTTCCGGAGAAACTCGGACCTTCGTAAATAATCACTTCAATAGATTTTTGCAAAAATTTCAACCCAGTAACCCCCTCAAAGGCTTTTAAAATATTTTCATGTTCCCTATTCCAAATATCAAAGTATTCTTTGGTTGCTAGTTTAAATGTTTCAGATTCTGAGTCGAATGATAGTTGGAGCATATACTTTAATTTAGCTTACTTTCACATTTTCTCATAGCAAATTAGCAACTTTAGATTCCTCTCGGTAGGGCTCACTAAACTGCTGCGGGACTTGGATTCGAACCAAGATAAACAGCTCCAAAGGCTGCTGTCCTACCATT
>CAZMMP010000050.1:0-4243 GCA_964567425.1 uncultured Candidatus Saccharibacteria bacterium | reverse complement strand
CGTTCTTTAACATCGGCTTTAGTTACCTTCACGCGCACAGTATCTCCGAGCCGATAATGCCGGCCAGTGTTTTTGCCGCGCATCGAGTAACTTCGTTCGTCGAAGATATAAAAGTCGTCGGTGAGATCGGCGAGCCGCACCATGCCTTCGGCCAGGCTCTCTTTCTCCTGCACGTAGATGCCCCACTTGGCAAGGCCGGAGATGACGCCGGTAAAGACCTGTCCCAGCTTCGGTTCCATAAATTCAATCTGCTTGTAGCGGATCGAGTCGCGCTCGGCCTCTTGAGCGTTTAACTCCATCTGCGAGGAGTGGAGCGCTAGTTTGTCGTAACTCTTGAGCATCTCAACCGAAGGATGCTCGCCCGAGAGATAAATCGCGAGCAGGCGGTGCACCATCACATCTGGGTAGCGGCGGATCGGCGAAGTGAAGTGGGTGTAGTAGGCGAAGGCAAGACCGTAGTGGCCAATGTTCTTCATCGAGTAGATCGCTTTTGCCATCGAGCGCATCGCGGCGGTTTGGATCATAATCTCTTCGGGTCGGCCAGCCGTGCTGGTGAGGAGTTTGTTTAAGCTCGCCGAACTGACCCCCTCTTTATCAAACTTGAGGGAGTAGCCGAGCGAGCCGATGAAATCGGCGAGCTGCTTCAACTTTTCGGTATCCGGCACGTCGTGGATCCGGTACACAAACTGGCCGCTCGCGTTTTTAACCAGCTTGGAGACGAATTCAGCCACTTTACGGTTGGCAAGGAGCATGAAGTCTTCGACCAGGAGATGCGCATCTTTGCGCTCTTTTTTGATTACCGCCAAGGGTTTACCGTTCGGGTCGAGCTTAAACTTAATTTCCGTCGTTTCAAACGAAATCGCGCCGGCGGCCATCTTCTCCGCCCGCAACTGGTAAGCAATTTTGTTTAACTCGTTTAGTTCCTCAAAATACAAACCGGTTTTAGCGTCCAAAATCTCTTGCACGTTCTCGTAGGTAAACCGTTTGTTGGAGTTAATGACCGTCCGGCCAAACCACTCGCTCGTAATTTGGTACATTTGATCGAAGGTAAACACCGCCGAGAAAGCGAGCTTATCTTCTTTTTCGTTTAAACTACAGAGATCGTTTGACAAAATCTCCGGCAGCATTGGGATGGTGCGATCAACCAAGTAAATAGAGGTCGCGCGCTTAATCGCCTCTTTGTCTAAGGCGCTACCTGGTCGGAGATAATGCGAGACGTCAGCAATGTGAATGCCGATCTCTATTTCGCCAGTGTCTAACTTTTTGAAGGAGAGGGCATCATCAAAGTCTTTGGCGTCAACCGGGTCGATAGTAAAGGTAAGAACGTCGCGGAAGTCGCGGCGGATTTTTAACTCATTTTGCAAATCGACTGCGGCGTTCTTTTTAATCTCATTCGCTTCAGCCTCCACTTCGGACGGGAAGCCGGGGCGGAAGCCTTTCTCCAAGACAATCGCCTGCATCTCGGTCTCGTGCTCGCCTGGCGTGCCAATCACCTCCAGTACCTCGCCGCGTGGATCTTTCTTCGGGTCGGTCCAATCAGTAATTTTGGCGAGTACTTTATCGCCCGCCTTGGCGCGCTTTAGTTGAGTAGATGGGATGAGGATGTCTTTATAGACTCGCTTGTCGTCGGGGACGAGATAATAGGCATCAGTGCCCGTGGCGGCATCGAGTATGCCCACAAACTCCAGCCGCTTGCGCTCGAGGATCTCCACTACTTCGCCGGTGCGGAGCGGCGGAGTATCATAGCCGGGCTTTTGGGGGCGCACTTCAGCGTGGACCAGCACCTTCACTCGATCGCCGGAGAGGGCAGTATTTAAAAAGTTGGGAGCAATCTCGATCGAGTCTTCAGGGCCGTCGGCATCATCGGGCGCGGCGTAGCCAATGCCCTTACTGCCGATCTTGATGGTCGCTTCAAGGTATTTCATATTGCTCGTATCCTAGCATTGATGTCGTAAAAACAAAATGAGCCCACCCCAACCAATTGCTGGTTGTGGTGGGCTCGGCGCGGTCAAGACGGCGAGAAGATGGGGGCAGAGTTTGGGGACAGTTTCGAGTCTGAGCTGTGGTGTCCGACCAAATACTCCCACTCACGTTCGACTTCTTCTGTCGGGCGTGGTTGAGACCGAAGTCGGGCGTGTTTGTTCGTCTTGTAACGACGGGTGGTTCCTCGATCCGTCGAGGAACGATCTTGCAGCATAGAGCACCTCTTTCTTAAGGTAAAGACCAAGTATCCTAAAAACGAACGCCGCTTGTATCATACCATACTGCTAAGCACCTGGCAATACTGGCACATTAAGCTGGTTGACTGTCAACGGCGGGTTTGCTAGGATCTAGCCACTATGTTAATTATTCGATTACAGCGGGTCGGGCGCAAAAATGACCCGTCCTTCCGCATCATCGTTACCGACCATCACCGGGCGGCTAAAGCGGGCAAGGCTCTCGAGGTGCTCGGCTCGTACGATGCTCGTTCTACGGCCGGTCAACCTCGTTCGGTGCAGCTTAAAGTTGAGCGCGTAAAGCATTGGCTTGACCACGGGGCGCAGGTTTCGGGCACCGTCCACAATCTCCTCGTTGATCAAAAGATTATTAGTGGTAAAAAAATTAATGTCTTGCCGCGCAAGTCTGTTCCCGCTAAAGCCGAGGCTAGCGCCGAAACTCCCGCCACGGTATAATTAGCGCATGTCAGAAAAATACCAGGATCAAGAATTCCTCGAATTCGTTGTTAAGTCTCTGGTGGACAATCCGAACGAGGTAAAAATTGAACGCCGCGTCGATGAGATGGGCGTCCTTATTACGCTCGATGTTAATCCGGCCGACATGGGCAAGATTATCGGCCGCCAGGGCAATACCGCCAAAGCTATTCGCACGCTGCTGCGGGTCGTGGGGATGAAGCACAACGCTCGCGTTAATCTTAAAATTAACGAACCCGCCGATGGGTCGGGCAGGCCCGCCGGTTCGCCGCTTGCTCGTCCCGGCGCCATCACTGAACCAGCGAACGTCTCAATTGAGGAGGTAATGCAGGACTTGAAGAACTAACTTGCGATAGAGTAACTTTTGTGTTATAACCAGCTAATGACATTTCACGTCGTTAGCCTCTTCCCCGAGAGCTTCTCGTCCTATCTTGAGAGCTCGATTATTGGCCGCGCCCTCGCAACAAAGAAAATTGCGGTTAAATTTTATAATCCGCGGGATTTTGTTGCGGCTAAAAATAAAGCGGGGTACAAACAGGTCGATGATAAAGCCTATGGGGGTGGTCCTGGCATGGTTATGCAGGCATTGCCCATTTTAAAAGCGGTTGAAAAAATTAAGCGTTCTCTGAAAGCGGACAGTCGCAGCATGAAGACTATTATTTTTAGTCCGAGTGGTCAGTCATTTGATAATACGTTGGCGGAAAAAGTTTCTAAAAAAACCAAGCATCTTGTTTTGATCTGTGGGCGGTATGAGGGCGTTGATGCGCGCGTAAAAAAAATTCTGCGAGCCGAAGAGTGGTCGGTAGGACCGTATGTGGTAACGGGAGGCGAATTGCCGGCGCTCGTGGTGCTCGACACCATCACCCGGCGCTTGCCGGGCGTCTTGGGTAAAGACGAGTCAGTCGAGGAGCGACGCGTTTCGAGCAGGGAGGTGTATACCCGGCCTGAAGTGCTGGCCTATGGCGGTAAACGTTATCGCGTCCCGCCGGTGCTGTTGTCGGGGAATCATAAAAAGATCGAGGAGTGGAAATTGGCGAAGGTGAAGACTAAATAAAGATACAAGAGCAAAACTGTGGATAAGTAGTTGACGCGGTTGGGGCCTTGGGTTATACTCAAAGTCCTATCCGTCAGGTCTGGATTTTCTCGTGGTTTTAGGGGGGAAGTGGTGATTTTTATTAGTGTTAAAAACGGCGCTTAATTTTTTATGCATAAAAAGCATTTTTCGAAATACCGTGAGCCGCTTGCCAGCCTGCCGAATCTCGTCGAATCCCAAATTGCCTCTTACCAATGGCTGACTACCGAAGGGTTAGCCGACTTATTTAAAGAGTTTTCGCCGATCAAGGACTATTCTGAAAAAAAGTTCGAGCTCGAGTTCACCAGCTTTCAGCTCGATAATCCGAAATACGACGAGCATTACGCCAAGGTGAACCAGCTCTCGTATGATGCTCCGCTCCGGGTGCGGGTTAAACTCTCCAACAAGATTTTAGGCGTGGAGAAAGAGCAAGAAATCTTTTTAGCGGATTTTCCGCTCATGACGCCGCATGGCACCTTCA
>CAZMMP010000049.1:0-4269 GCA_964567425.1 uncultured Candidatus Saccharibacteria bacterium | reverse complement strand
TGGGCTACATCTACATCGCCCAACCGCCCTTGTATAAAATCAAAAAAGGCAAAGAAGCGGAGTATGCCTACTCCGACAGCGAGCGCGACGAGATTATAAAAAAGTTAGGGGTCGACATGAAGAAGTTTGATGTAATTGCCGAGACAAACGCCACTGGTGAGGAAAACGCTGAAGAAGAAGCAGAGACTGGGGCGAAGTCAACAAAAAACGCCAAAGTAATGATTCAGCGCTACAAAGGTTTGGGCGAGATGAACCCCGAGGAGCTCTGGGAAACAACGATGGATCCGGCTCGTCGGCTCTTAAAGCAAGTTAGTTATAAAGAAGCCGAAGAAGCGGACAAAATCTTTACCACCTTGATGGGCAACGAAGTCGAGCCGCGCAAGCTCTTTATCCAGACCCATGCCAAGTTGGCGAATTTGGATATTTAATTAGCTTCGCGCTCGGATTTTTTCTTTCAGATTCTCCACAAACTCGTCCAAGTCACTTTCACTCTTACCGTCGTCGCGGCTTTCGATGGTGAGGGTTTGGTCGGAGACTTCTTTGTCGCCGAGCACAATGAGGTAGGGGACTTTTTCGGTCTTGCCTTGGCGGATTTTTTTGCCCAAAGTTTCGCTTGACTCGTCTACTTCCACTCTAATGTTTTCATTTTTTAAAGCCGCGGCAATTTCCCTGGCGTAGGCTTGGTGGGCTTCACCGATCGGCAGAATTTTAACCTGCACCGGGGCGAGCCAGAGCGGGAAGGCGCCAGCATACTTTTCGATCAAAAAGGCGGTAAAGCGCTCAATCGCCCCAACGGAAGAGCGATGGATCACTACGGCCTCATGTTCTTGTCCGTCTTCGCCAATGTAATTAAGCTTAAAGCGCTTCGGCATCACGAAGTCATATTGGACGGTAAAGGCGGTATTCTCGACGCCGCGGACATCCTTCATTTGGATATCAATTTTCGGTCCGTAAAAGGCGGCTTCATGTTCCGCTTCCACAAACTTGGCACCGCGCTCTTGGAGCACTTCGCGCAGTTTTTGCTCCGCTTCGTCCCAGGCGGCATCATCTTTATAATATTTTTTATCATCCGCGCGATCGCCGAGCGAGAGGCGGTACGAATAATCCCGGCCTTGTTCCAAGCCGAATTTGGCGGCCATAAATTCAATCAGGTCTAGGGCGCGACCGATCTCCTGCTTGGCTTGAGCAGCGTTGGCGCAAATAATGTGGGCATCAGAGAGGCAAAACGAGCGTACCCGTACGAGCCCAGCTAATTCCCCCGATTGTTCATACCGGTAGAGTTTGGCTAGCTCGGCGATCCGCATCGGCAGCTCGCGATAGCTCCGGGGCTCGGAGAGATACAGCTCGAAGTGATGGGGGCAGGTCATCGGCCGAAGCATGTATTTGTCTTCGTCGATCTCAATCGGCGCGTACATCGAATCTTTGTAGTACGGGTAATGGCCGCTCTTTTCGTAGAGCTCCAGTTTGGCTAAATCAGGCGTGTACACATGGTTATAGCCGCGGCGAGTCTCCTCTTCAACAATAAAGCGCTCCAGCTCGCGGCGAATAACGGCGCCTTTAGCGGTCCACAGCGGCAAGCCTTTGCCCACAATGTCCGAGAAGACGAAGAGGCCCAGCTCTTTGCCTAATTTGCGATGGTCGCGATCTTCAAGATTCATAGAGATTAGCGGAGATTTTTAACCGAGGAAATAAAGTCGAGCCCCGCTGGCAAGTGCATGATCGCCGCCGAACGTAAGAGCAGCAAGAGGCCGATCCCCAGGCTGGCGATGAGGACAATCGGGAGAATTAAACCGACAATGGCCATTCCGATGAGCCAGTGGCGCTTGGTCGCAAAGGCGGGGGTGGTGACATCAACCTCGCTCTTTAGGCGGCGCAGGTCGGCGTAGAGTAGGTAGGAATAAATCCCAACGATCGGGGTCAAGACGAAGAATTGGAAGAGGTTTAACACGAAAGAGGGGAGGAAGGAATTGCCAACGCTGGTAACGATGAGCGATACGAGCAGGCTCACGATTATGGCAACGAACGCAACCACGATCATCCGCCAGAGCACGCCCCACCAGTGGCCACTCACCCGTTCCCAACTAGTGACGAGCGCGGTGAGACCACGTTTCTCTTCAGCAATCATGATGTACATGCTTTGGGAGAGCCAGATACTAAACAGAATGCCTGGCACGATAAAGAGGGCGAACCCGCCAACGGTGATGAGGGCAGAAAGAATGAGGATCCAAATAAACGGGAGGATGAGGGCTGGCGTCCGGGCCCAGGCTTCGCTCGGGGATGACTCCCGAGGCTGAGTCATCAAAATAAAGAAGGTCAGTTGGGCTAACAAGCTTGCAATAAAAGCCAGTAGCAACCACAGGGGTTTCAGGAGAACGCCGAGCGGCGTCAGGCTTAAAACTTGGACTAAAACCCAAGCGATGAAGGGGATAGCAAAGATCCCAACAATCTTGTCAAATAGTTGGCGGTAACGCTCGATACTCTGGTTAAGGAGAGTGACGGGACCAACGAGGGGGGCGATGGGATGCATAGAAAGAGGTAAAGCTGCTTAATAAATGACCCTTTTATGCTAGCACATCTCGCTCATAACGCATGGTTGACAAGTCTTTCATAAATGGTAAGATGGAGACGTTCGCCGACAGGAGTTGGGAATGAGGTCTTTTATGATTGTAAAATTTGAGCGTTGGTGGCAAAGCGGCCGAAAGATTTTAATTTTGACTCTGCTTGTCACCCTCGCTCTCTGGTGACTCACCAGCTCGTAGGGTTGACATCCTGCGGGCCTCCTTGAACCCTGAAGCTGCCGCTTGTAATCGTAGCTTCAGGGTTTTTATTTTGCCAAGGAAATTTTTTGACGAGAGATTTTCACTAACCTTTCGGCAGCGAGAGTGGTGACTAAGGCGCGAATGTTGGTGGGGGAGAGTTTAAGCACGCGAGTCAGTTGGGAAATGGTTGTCTCCGGTTGCGCAAGCAAAGTTTTAATAATCAGGCCGCGTTTCTCTCGATTAGACCCGGCAAATTTGCTTTGCTTTGCGTGATGCTTGCTCCGGCGCGAAGGGTTCTCGATCTCACTCTTTAATTTAACGCCGTAATCCATGAGGGCGTAGTACCACTCCCGCGGATTGGCTCGATCCAAGCTTTTCTCCACCAACGGCAAAATTTCCTGGTCACTGACTTTATTTTTTCCAGCAAAAAAGAAGTGGAGAAAGACAGCGCGGATATTGGTTTCGATGAAAATCGTAGGGGAATTGAACGCAAAAGCAGCGACGGAACCGGCTGTGGCCGCGCCAATGCCGGGTAGGGTTTTTAGTATCGCGGGGTCGCGCGGTAATTTGCCGCCAAAATCCTTGATCACCCGTTCTGCTAATTTTTTTAAATACAACGCCCGACGGTTATAGCCCAAACCTTGCCACGCTCGGAGCACCTCGGCTGTGCTTGCGTTCGCCAAGTGCTTAAAATCAGGGAACTGTTTAATAAACTCCGGATATTTCACTTTCACTCGGCTCGTTTGCGTTTGCTGGAGCATCACCTCTGACACCAGCACTTTATACGGATCTGCAACATGCCGCCAGGCAAACCTTCGCCCATTGGTGCGATAATGTTCCCAAATAATTTTCTTAAAACCGACTACGGCCATCATTTAGAGCTCTTTCACTCCTTCCACGACGATACTAGCTTCATTGTTGCGCATCGAGAGTTTACCTTTCACTGCTACGCAGTGCTCGGGGATGATGGTGTTGCGGTGCTGGGCGTAGATGCGATTAAAAAAGACGAGCTCGATGGATCCGGTGCGGTCAGCCAGGCGGCCAAAGGCCATTTGATCGCCGCTTTTGGTGAGGATGGGCTTTACTTCTTCAAGCAAGCCAGCCGCAATAACCATTGTTCCCTCTTTCTCTTCCTTCGCCTTGGCAATGGTGTGGGGATTGTTGGCGAACTTTTCTTTGTGAGCATCAAGCGGGTGCCCCGAGACGTAGAGGCCCAAGAGCTCCTTCTCCCACGACAATTTATCTTTTTGGCTCGCGGGCGGGCACTCGTGCAATTTTAACTTTGGCACGCTCGACTGATCGCTCATGAGGCCAAACAGCGATGATTGCGACTCGCACGATTTAACAATGTCGGCGTGGTAAGCGACTAAATTTTCGAGATTGTGAAGCAGGCGGCCGCGCTCCTCGCAGAGTTCATCAAGCGCGCCGGAGCGGACGAGTGCCTCCAGCGATTTTTTATTTAAATTACGGTGCTTGACCCGATCCAAAAAATTAGCAATCGAAATAAAGG
>CAZMMP010000048.1:0-4553 GCA_964567425.1 uncultured Candidatus Saccharibacteria bacterium | reverse complement strand
GTGCCTTTCCCAGCTCCCAGAGACCTGCCCCAAAATCTTAAGAAAAAACAGTTCTCCACTTTTGCGTGTTGTTGATCGGAATTACTTTAAAAACGATTTTGAAATCTTTAACCCCAGCAATATTTCTAAAGCAGACTTAATCGAATTAAAGAAGTTTTGCTTGATTGATCGGAAAAAACTCAAACAGGTTAAAAATATGAGAATAAACCCCTTCTCATTAAATATATTTAAATACTAATAAACTTGTTTTTAAGGGCAATCTTACTCTTCAAACACATCAGCAAATCTCGCTTCTTACACTTCCAAGATTCGACCTCTATAATCCCAATTTGGTGTGGTGTACAATGATATTGATGGGCACGATTAATAAAACTTGGCACGCGAAGCATAAGCTCAAGATGCCTTCGACGCTTGCCGAGCGAGTCAAGTGGCACGAGGCGCATTTACGGCACTGCCAGTGCCGCACCGATCTACCGCCAACGATTATTGCCGAGCTTAAGAGGCAGGGCAAAACGGTGGGCCGATGAAAGAGATTACCCTCCATAAGCAGTGGTTAATTAAAGCGCCGATTGGAGAGGTGTTTAAAGTCATGACCGACTTTGAGAAGTTTCCGGAATATTTCCCTAAGGTAGCCACCGCGATCGAAGTCAAAAAACGGGACGGGAATAATTTGGAACTGGAGGCGACAGTGCGCTCGTTTGGGCAAAACTTCCCAGTCACAATGAAAACCGAGATCCTCCCGGGCCAAGGTTTTATCTCCGACAATGAGAGTGCTAAATTTGGCACCTCGGGACACGAGGAATTGCGGCTCGCTAAACATCCCGAAGGGACTTTGATTGATTACACGTATCAAGTTGCGATTCATAAGGCGTGGCTCCGCCTCGTGGCGACTCCCCTCATCCGCTGGTACTCGCTGAAGTATTGGGAAAAGGCGGTGATCGAGGTCCTGCGACAGCGACTTGAGAAAGGATATAATTTTTACCAATGAACCAAAGCCACCAAACCCGGCGAGCGCACCGGGGCCACGCGTTGGTCGAGGTTAACGACAAAATGCAGCGCGGCTATCGCTACGAGCTCGCCGCGCCTGAAGGTAAAAATTTTGACCCCGAGTTTACGCCCGAGCTCGCGCCGGCCGAGATGCTCCGACTCGGCGTTTTTGGTGGCGTGTACTTACGAGATTGCCGCGAGGAGTTCCCCGCCGCCTGGTTTACTCACGCCAAATTGCAAACCGCCGACCGAACTGATCACGACCCAGCGCTCAACTATTTTGGCGTCAACGCTTCGCAGCCGCTCTCGGTGTGGCGGGCCAAAGGCTGGATTTATCATGAGGATCCGCGCGGCTGGTTCCAGTGGTATTGTCGCTACTGGCGCGGCCGTCGGTTGCCAGCGGAGGATACCCGACAAATCAAACGCTGGCGAGCGATGCGCCGTCACATCGCCCAGATCAAAAAGCACTGCCGCCCGGGCGACCACACCTGCCACCCCAAACAACGCCAAGCCCTGCTCCACTGGGCCTACGATAGCCGAAAGCTGTAAGCTTCAAACTTCCGCGACTGCCCACCACTCTTGCCAAATCCGATAATTAAGCGTAGTGTTGGAAATAGGAAATTGCTCTTTGACACTTCGTGTGAAGTGCTTAAAGCCAGCGTACGCTTTGCTTAAAATGGAAGGAGATTAGTGATGAGCAAGCATCTGCTGGGATGGAACAGCTTACGCCGTTTTATCCCCCTCTTTGTGTTGGTGGGTGGCGGCCTTACCTGGGCCGCGCTCAGCGACAACTTTCCTCACCAGTGGTTTAGCGGCAACAGCCAGCTAGCCACTACGTACAAGGATGTCCGAGTTGACGCCGTCGTTTGGGGCACTGTCGGCAATGGTCCGGGGCAAGTGATCAGTTTGCCCTACACCGAAGGTGAACTGCCACCGGCGGAGCAATTGCGGCAATTTGCGATTACGTGCGAGGGCACCTTCGTCTATCCGGCCGGGACTCCCAAACCGGAGCGCCAAGACTTGATGCTGTATAGCATCGGCTGTAATGGCGAGCTGCTCGACGCCGTCTCGGTGAACATCGAACAGGTGGGTGAACCCATGGACGGTCCCGAGCCGGGCACCAAAAAAGTAGCGGCTCGGCTCGGCACCCCCGTCGTGGCGGTGAGGAGTAAACGGTGGGGTCAGCAGGCGGGCGAAATTAAGTTGATCTATCTCCCCACCGGCACCGACCAGAGCAAGGGAGCCAAACTCACTTTCATCGAGCCAACTCACTAACAAAGGGAGAGCAGTATGAGAAGAATTTTGTGCTTAAGCTTAATTGGTCTCATTATTGCTGGAGTAAGTGGTTGTTCTCGAGACAACGGTCCTCCTCCCTCCACCGGCGCTGATACCGTCCAAAAGTGTTACGTGTATGGATTTACGAAAGGGCCATATTCGTACACGCACCAAGATGGCACCGACTTCCGCTACACGCCGCCGAAAGTGTTAACCGGCCGAAGCGGAGACGACTGTGACAAAATCACGGCCATTGGAGAAGATCTCCGAATTGAGATCCGGGATTCGGCCGGGCATGCCATTCACTTGCCAATTGATATCGAGATCATTTGGTATTCGGACGCGCCGTGCTGGAAGACAAACGGCACGATCAATGGCCAAGCCACCTGCAGTGAGCGCGGATCGGTTACGGTTACTACCGGAGCCGATGGGATAGCTACCGTACCCTTGTTGTTGCAGTCAGGAGCACATTCGACCTTTCCGCAGTTTGAGCCCCAGTGCTCGGGCGCCACTGCACAAACTTTGGTTGATTGCGGAGTAACCCTCGTTTCGTTCTGCATCCGAGTCGCCCGAACCAAACCCGCCCTCAATTTGTGTACGGCGGAGTGGTACACGGTCAAACCAAAGAATAGTTGCATCATTTGGATCTCGGAGATCAGGAGCAGTGGCGCTTGTCCTCTGGAGGCCGCTGCCCAATCCCAATCAGAGCCGTGGGAAGAATTTCCTCCCACCCTCAATTGCCACTGTGATCGAACCATTTGGGCTGATGCTGACCAAGATGGTGACGTGGATCAAGCCGACTTCGGCGCCTTCCAAAACTGCTTCGGTTTGGCCGCGATCGACGAGTGCCGCTGTTACGCCCGAGACGGACGAGTGATCGGGCAAAATGAGTATCTCCAATTCCTTCCCTGCATTTCCGGGCCGACCATCAGTTCGTTAGGTTGTGAGTAGTCCCTCAACACACGAAGTAGTAAACCAAAAGCGCAGCCCCTGGCTCGTCCGAGCAGTGACTGCGCTTTTTTTGCGTCTCTGTGGATTGGCAAGCGCTCGTCTCTGCTATACTAAGAGCACTATGAAAAAGCATTTATCGCGCGAGATTGCAAAATTTTTGGCCGGCGTGATCACCGCCAACTTCTGTACCATTTGGTGGTTAGCAACGCAACGATTATTTCCGGTAATGGTTTTTGGCACAGTGTGGACGAGCGAGGCAGTGCTCCCGGGGCTCGCGTTTGATTTTGCTCTGATCCTTATTTTGATCTACTACGGCTGGAATATCGGCAAAATTCCGGCGCTGCGCGAACGAAGCTATCTGCTAATTACCGGCGCGATCTTTGCCGTTTCGGCTCTCGCTCACTTGTGGCAAATTTTCTCCCATCAAGTCAATGTGGTAGTCATTGGTTGGACCGTTCCCCTCTGGCCCTCGTGGCTCGTGCTCCTTGTTTCGGCCTATCTTTCGTACGTCAGCTTCTCACTCATCAAAAGTCCCCGCCGGTAAGTACCAGCGGGGCAATAATAGGGAACCCATCTTTAAAACCAGGACGGGAAATGATGGATGTTTTGCCTGGTTCGGGTTTTCAAAAGATCTTCCACTCACTGCAATTGGAGCTGGGCAACACTATCGCCCACAACCGCGATTAAGATGACCAGGGCGATCGCTGCCACGAGTGCAATAAATTGATTTCGTGGCATAGCATACCTCCTTTCTGCTTCGCTGACCCCCTTCTATTTACTAGTATGCCATGAGCCGCTACACTGGAGCAATGAAATTACCCCAAATCTCGTCCTCAACTCTCGGCCTGGTAGTCGTTAGTCTGCTCATCCTCCTAGGCGGCGGGTGGTACTTTTCCCACCAGCTTGCCGGGCTCAACCGCGCCACCGCCCAGCTCACCGAACGCGTCGCACTGCTTGAAGGTAATTTGGCTTCAACCAGCGCCACCCTTACCGCGACCCAAGGCAGCTTAGACGAGACCCGCCGCGGATTGGCAGACGCCACCAGTAAGGTCTCTAGCTTCCAAAAAAAGGTGACTGCCGTCAGCGGTAGTGTCAAAACCCTGGAGAAGTTAAGCCAAACCGATCCGGAGCTGCTGCAAAAATATTCCAAAATCTTCTTCTTAAACGAGCATTATGCTCCCGCCGAACTGGTCGCCATTCCGGACGAAGATAGTTACTCCTCCAACAAAACGCTTAAATTTGCCGCCTCCGCCTGGCCGTTTTTACATAAATTATTAGACGCGGCTAAAGATGACGGGGTTAAACTTTATGTTGATTCGGCTTACCGCTCCTTCAACGAG
>CAZMMP010000047.1:0-4623 GCA_964567425.1 uncultured Candidatus Saccharibacteria bacterium | reverse complement strand
ACGGGATTTTGTGCTCGCGAGCATATTGGATCACCCGGATTTTACCCTCCACTCCCCGCTCGCCAAAGCCACCCGGCACCAAGAGACCATGATACGACGCGAGTTCAGCCACCGTACCATTCCCCCCCTCATAATCCCCCGCATCGAGCCAGTCAATCTGTAACTTTTTCTTTACCGCCCCAGCCGCATGCTTGAGCGACTCAATGACTGAAATGTAGACATCCGAGAGCACGAAGTCGCCCGTTTTAAAATATTTGCCCACGATCCCAATCCGCACCTCCTCTTTTGCTTCTTTAACTCGCTTCACCATTTGGCGCCACTCATTCATGTCAGTCTGGCGCGGCCGGAGGTGGAGCAACTTAAGTATCGTGTCCGATAAACCATCGCGTTCAAAATTGAGCGGCACTTCGTAAATGCTTTTAATATCCGGAGCCGAAATGATGTGCTCTGGTTTAACATTGCACCAGATCGCCAATTTCTCCTTTCGCTTTTGATCCATCGCCGCCGCACTACGGGCAATAATGATTTCCGGTTGAATACCGTAGGAATTCAGAGCTCGGACCGCGTGTTGCGTTGGCCGCGTCTTCATTTCACCGATGGTGGCAGGGACCGGCAAATATGAGACCATAACGCACAGCACATCTTCAGGCGCCTCGAGCCGCATTACTCGCGCCGCTTCGATAAACAGCGCATTTTGGAAGTCGCCGATGGTTCCCCCGATCTCAATCACCGAGATTTCGGAACTAGAGAGCTTGGCGGCCCGTTTGATCCGGCCCATAATCTCATCGCGCACGTGAGGAATCGCCTCCACAAAGCGACCGCCGTAGCCGAGACTTCGCTCCCGCTCAATCACCGATTTATAGACCATCCCCGAGGTCATATAGTTCTCTGGACCAAGCTGACGATCAAGGAAGCGTTCATAATTACCCATGTCCTGATCAGTTTCAAGGCCTGAATTTAACACAAACACCTCACCATGTTCAGTCGGATTCATTGTCCCCGCATCGACGTTTAAGTACGGATCAACTTTCAGTAAGTTAACCTTAAAACCGCGAGCTTGGAGAATTTTGCCGATCGAGGCGACGGTGATACCCTTGCCGACGCCCGACATTACGCCCCCCAACACAAAGATGTATTTTTGTCGCTTGACCTTGGTAGCCATAAATTAAATTCGCAAATGTTTACGTACAGCTAAAAAGCTGGACACGATCCCGAGCCCCACCCCAATGGCAACCAGCAAGAGAAAGAGTACCGGCCCGTGTTCGATGAAATAAGAGACGAGATTAACGCCGCCAAACACGCCACTGGTTACGTTGCGCACCCACATCGTGGCCGGGTATAAGAGCGCCGTAGCGAGCGCCGCTGAAATGAGACCGGCAATACTGCCCTCTACCACAAAGGGGCCGCGGATGTAATTATCGGAGGAGCCCACCAGCTTCATGAGGGCGATCTCCTCACGAGAAATATAAATCGCCAGCGAGATGGTGTTGAACGTCACGACAATCGAAATAAAGACGAGCACAATCGTAATCGCGAGCGCCACCCGCTCGGAGGTGGCAATAAGCGCCACCAAGCGGTCAACGACATTCTTTTTAAAACTCACTTGATCAATCACTGTTGCGCCCCCTGCACCGAGCGCATCATCGCTTTGGAGAAAATTAGCGATGGTCTCGTAATGAGCCGGATCAACCGCCTGGACATTGAGCCGCGCGCCGAAGGGGTTACCGACCTCCTCAAGCGACTGGAGAATCAAATCATTATCTTGGTTGCGCTTTTTAAAATCCGCAAACTCCTGCTCGCGCGAGCTGTAGCTGACGCTTTTCACCTCCGGTAACTTCTCGAGCGATTGTTTGAGCTCTTGGGCGTCCGACTCCTTAGCGTCAGGCTTTAAAGAGACGCTGATATCTACTTTCGTCTTCACCGCCTCGAGCGAAGAATTTAAAAAGGCGCCACCGAGCCAGAGGGCGCCAAAGACGAAGAGGGTGACGGTGAGCGTCACGACGGCCGCGAGCGATACAGCGGCGCTACGCCAAAAATTTACAAAACCCCAGCGGACAATGCGGCGGATACTCGTGAGTAGCATGGTGGTTAGAGGACGTACTTCCCTTCTTTGCTATCGCGGATAATGCGACCATTCTCCATGGTAATCACCCGTTTGCCCAAAGCGTCAATTACTCCTTTGTTATGGGTAGTCATAATTACCGTGGTACCGATCTCGTTAATCTTACGCAAAATTTCGATAATCTCAAAGGTGTTGACCGGATCAAGATTACCCGTCGGTTCATCGGCAAGCAGCAGGTCCGGCTGATTAACGATCGCGCGCGCAATCGCCACCCGCTGGCGCTCCCCACCAGAAAGCTCGCTCGGGAAATTCCAAATCTTTGAGCGCAGCCCCACGAGCTCCAATACGTGCGGCACATCGGTTTGGATCTCCTCGTCCGAGCGGCCCGCCGCCTCCATTACAAACCCAATATTCTCAAACACGGTCTTGTTGGGCAACAAGCGAAAGTCTTGAAAGACGTTGCCGATCCGCCGCCGCAGACGCGGCACATAGCGTTTGGGCAAGCGATGAATATCGGTGGATTCAAAAAAGACCTTGCCTCCGCTCGGCCGCTCTTCGGCCATAATGAGCTTAAGGAGCGTTGATTTGCCAGCACCGGATTGACCCACAATCGAGACAAATTGGCCTGGCTCAACGGTAAAGGAGACGTCGTCAAGCGCGACGGTGTCATCACGATAAACTTTGCTGACTTTGTCGAAGTAAATCATTTACAAAAATAAATCGATCTCACCGCCGAGCACTCCTTCCACATCACTCGTCTCCACATTTGTTCGGTGATCTTTGACTAACTTATAGGGGTGGAGCACGTAGGACCGAATTTGATTGCCCCATTCGATCTCGGTGGTTTTGCTCACGTACATCCCCTGCTCCTTCGCCACCCGCTCCTCCTCTTGCTTTTTATAAAGCTTGCCGCGCAGGATCTTCATCGCCTGCTCGCGATTGCGCTCTTGCGAACGTTCAGTATCAGCGTGCACCGCGATGCCCGTCGGCAGGTGAACGATTCGGACCGCCGTCTCGCGCTTGTTGACGTTTTGCCCCCCCGGCCCACCCGAGCGCGCGAACTCGATCTTAAGGTCATCGGGTGCCAGCTTGATTTCGTCGTCCTTTTTGAACTCCGGAATCACTTCCACCAAAGCAAACGAAGTGTGCCGTAGTTGTTTAGCGTTAAAGGGAGAAATTCGGACTAAGCGATGCACCCCTGACTCCCGCTTTAATATACCATAGGCACCGAGCTTGGGGCTATTGCCGGAATTGATCAAAAAAGTGATGTTGCGGAACCCCCCATGATCATTCTTATTTTCGTGCAACAGCACCACCTCCCAGCTCCGGTTTTGGCAAAATTTGAGATACATGTCAACCAAAATCCGGGCAAAATCTTCCGCATCATCACCGCCCGCCCCGGCAAAAATCGTCATAATGGCATTACCTTTATCGTACTGCCCCACCCCGGCTAATTCGGCCTTCAGTTTATTTAACTCGGCAATTTTTCCTTGGGCCGCTAATTTATCCGTCCAAAAATCGGCCTGCCCCATCTCCAGCTCCAGCGCCGCGATTTTTGCCTCAATCTCCGCCTTTTTCGCTTCGTCGTTAAGGGCCATGATGGGCGCATCTTACCATAAAAAATGCCGCCAGAGGGAGAGCGCGAAGGGAGACCCCTCGTAACCTCTGGCGGCAGCAGCCAGATACTAACCTACCACAAACTTTCTTCGTGAGCCACCTCCCGGGCTTGAACCGGGGACCTGCGGTTTACGATACCGCCGCTCTACCAACTGAGCTAAGGTGGCGCAAGCCTTGCGGCCGCGGGAGCCGATGGCCGGGATTGAACCGGCGACCTCGTCCTTACCATGGACGCGCTCTACCAACTGAGCTACATCGGCGCGCCATCACTGTACCAAATCAATCCCGCCTCTGTAAATACGCACTGACAGTGCGACGGCGAAAAGCTTGGGTCCGACCGCCGCGACGACGGAGATGTTTGTGCGATTTATCAAGCTTGTGAATCTCAAACTGGGGGAGAAAAAATTCCTCAAGCTCATCAATCGTCCAGGCGTGCTCAAAGTGGCCAAAAGTCGGATGAATGTAAGAATTGGGTTCGGCGGCACCGTGCTCTCGCGTCAAACGCCGGAGATGGAGATCGCCATCAGCCAAAAAAGTCTTAAAGAAGAGCCAGCCGCCCGGCCGAAGCACGCGCCACAGCTCATCGCGCAAGATCGCCCGTTCATCAGCGTGAAGCACATGCGAACTCATCATATCAAGCGCGAGCGTCACCGAAGCGTCAGGAAGCGGCAACATATCTTGCAGCGACCGCACCCTAAACTCGACCGGCAATCCTTTGCCGGCGGTACGCGCTTGAGCTACCGCTTCGGCCGAACTATCGTACCCCACTCCCCTCGCTCCAAACTCTTTCGCTAAATAAATTAGGTTGCGACCATTGCCGCAGCCCACATCGAGTATGGTGGCGTGCGAATGCAGACTAGAGCGGCCCTCCTGTCGACCAAGCCAGCGCACAAACTTCTCAAGATCGCTCGAAGGCTCCGTCGAAAGCGCCAGATGTCCTGGCT
>CAZMMP010000046.1:0-4742 GCA_964567425.1 uncultured Candidatus Saccharibacteria bacterium | reverse complement strand
GAAACTAAACGAGCGAGTATTCCGCAAGGAGCAGCAGTTTTCTCTCCGGGCAAAACTCAAAGTCTTGCGCCGATCGTTTTAAAACCGGGCGATACCGCCTACCTTATCACTGGTGCGCCGCCAGAGCGTGCGCCCTATTCGTTTAGTAGCAGTTTTAAGACTAACAAATGCCTCGGCTATGCCGAGAGTGCGGATCGCTTCCCCTTAAGCCCTCGGTTAGCCTACGCGCGCTCCTGCCCTAAACCTAAAGATGAATTGGCTGATGTGTACCAGAGTGAAAAGTGCACGACGTTTATTGATGCTCTGACGCCGTGTCGCGAGCCGGAGGCAAAGACGGTCCGGGTGGGGACTGAAAAAATGGATACGATAAACGGACAAGATGTTGCCGAGATTCCTCGCTTGTGTCGCGAGCCCGCTCTGACTCGCTTAACCTACGATTATTGTTTGGCGCATCATCTTAGCGACGCCGATTTTTTGGGCCATACCTGGTATGTCTATCTCGATCAGACGTTTGAATTGTGGGACAAGTCCGATGAGACGATCACGCTCTATGACCAAAGCGGTCGAGTAGTAGCCCAAGAGTCGTATTAATTTTTAAACTACATGCAGTGGCGTAAAGCAGGGATCGTGCTTGCTCTGGCACTACTAGTGTTGCCCGGGTGGGCTGTCGCTAAAGTTAATATCAACACGGCCAGCGAGGCCGAGCTCGAGACGCTGAATAAAATTGGACCAGCGCTTGCCGCGGCGATTGTTGAGTATCGCACTGAGCACGGAGTGTTTACTGTTATCGAAGATATTATGAAAGTAGCGGGGATTAAGGAGGGGATTTTTACGGTCATTAAAGATGACATTACCGTCAGCGGCGATTCAACTCCGGCTGCTGCTGTGGTGTCGAGCTCTGATGCTCAAGAGATTCGGTCCTTGGGAATCGCTGAGTCGCGCTCATTTGCGGCGGCCGAGCGAAAGCCCCAGTTTACTGTAGCGGGTGGGCGCGAAGGACCGGTCAGTGTTCATGCGCCAATCGAATTTCGCGCCAGTGTGGACCGCCGCGTCTCTTCTGGTATGCGGTATCATTGGTCCTTTGGTGACGGAGGAGAAGCCCGAGGGCAAGCGGCGAGCCACGCCTACCTTCTCCCGGGCGATTATGTGGTAGTATTTGCTGCTGAACCGCGCGACCATGATGAGACCGCCACCGTCGCTCGAGCGACGGTGGCGGTCGAGGTTCCTGCCCTTGCCCTTCAAATCCTTCCCTCAAGCCAGGTAGTGATTGTTAATCATGGCAAAAAAGAAGTGAATCTTGGCGACTGGTCGTTAGCAAGCGGGAGCGAGCGCTGGTCCTTCCCGGTCGATACGATCATTCTCCCCGGCGCCCGGATTACGCGTGACTTTGCTCTCACGGACGACGAGCTGGCTCTGCGCTATCCCGATGGGACATCGTACCAGAGTGTTCCCGTCCGAGCTCAGCCAGTGGAAGCGACTGATTTAAGGATAATGTCTCCTTCTGCTCCGACCCTGGTCAGTGCGGCCCAGAGACCTGCGGAGGGGAGCTCGAGCCAACCAATTTCAGCGCCGTCGGTGATTGAGTTGGGCTCCTCGTCTCCCGGATTTTGGCAACGACTCTGGGGCATGTTTAAATAAGAGCACTAATGAAAAAGTATTTCGATCAAAGTTTTTGGCGGATGGCGTCGGGGTTTGTCGGGATCATTATTGTCGGCCTCTTGACGATTTATCTGCTTCAGGTATTATTGGACGCATAAGCCGAAGAAGCAGGCAATCAATAAGTCCTGCGGAGGTGCCCGCCCGAACGTACCGTTCGGTACGGGCGGGTCGAAACGGCTTTTGTGCCGTTTTTTTTGTTTTTAACTAAATTATGCCAATTACCAAAGCAAAGAAAGTTGAGGTAGTAGCGGAGCTGAAGGATAAGATCAAGGCGGCGGAGGCGATTGCCTTCGTCAACTTTCACGGTCTGTCCGTCGCGGCAGCGACCGAATTACGCAAAGCGCTCCGGGCGGCCGAAGTCAGCCTGACAGTGGCTAAGAAAACCTTGATCCGTCGAGCCTTCGATGGTTCGGGGATTACGGGCGAAGTACCAGAGCTCCCGGGTGAAATTGCGCTTGCCTATGGCGCTGATGCGTTAGCGCCGGCGCGCGAGGTCTACGCCTTTGAGAAGAAGAACAAAGATGTAGTGAAGCTGGTCGGCGGCGTTTACGAAGGGGCGTTTGTCAGTAGCGCCTTCATGCTGGAGCTGGCCACGATCCCGAGTCGCGAAGTCTTGTTGAGTAAACTTGCTTTCCTTCTCAAGTCCCCGATTCAGCGTTTGGCGGTAGCGATTAATGAAGTTAGTAAAACTAAGACCGTATAATCATGGATAAATACAAAGAGTTGTTGGATAAAGTCGAGGCCATGAGCGTGCTCGAATTGAACGAGCTGGTCAAAGCCTTAGAGGAGAAGTTTGGCGTCAGTGCCCAGGCGGTAGTCGCCACGGGCGGCGCGGCGGCCGGTGCGCCGGCGGCGGAAGAGAAGGATGCGTTTGATATCCATCTCGCTTCAGCCGGAGCGCAGAAGGTAGCCGTGATCAAGGCTGTCAAAGATGCCTTGAATCTTGGTCTCAAGGAAGCCAAGGACTTGGTAGATGCCGCGCCTTCAGTCTTGAAGCCGGGCGTCAAGAAGGCCGAAGCCGAAGAGATCAAGAAGAAGATCGAAGAGGCGGGCGGCAAGGTTGAGTTGAAATAAAGGTTTTTTAGCAAAACCCCCGGGACTTTTCCCGGGGGTTTTGTGTGCTATAATCCGGCCTATGGAAATCTTAAGTAAACTCTTCGGTAGTCAGAACAAAGTCAAGCTGATGCGGCTGTTTATTTTAAATCCTGAATTAGTGCTCCCCTCCGCCGAAGTGGCCAAGCGGGCGCGGATCTCAACGAGCGCGGCGGCGCGGGAGCTTCGCACCTTGGCCGCGATTGAACTGGTTCATAAAAAAGTCAAAGGCGGTCTTGTTACCTGGCAGCTTAATCAGAGTTTCCCCATTCTCAACAGTCTTAAAAACATTTTAAAAAGCAAGGTGTTGGACCAGAAGAAAGAGCTGGTCAACCAATTCAACCGCTGCGGCCGTTTAAATCTCCTTATCGTAGCCGGCGCCTTAGTGGAGAGTCCTGATGCTCGGGCCGATCTCTTGGTGGTGGGGGATCACATGAAGCGGGGCGCGGTGGATCGCGTGGTGAAGAGTCTTGAAGCCGAAATTGGCTGTGAACTCTCGTACGCTGTGCTCGAGACTGGCGACTTTCAATATCGTTTATCAGCTTCCGATCGCTTCATTCGTGACATTTTAGACTATCCACACGAACAGCTCGTCAATCGGATCGGCCTGTAATATACTGTAGTCGTCGAGTTTAAGGATTTTAGTATTAGTAAAATTGTCTTTTTAGCATATGACTGTTGACCTCTGGGCCAATGTGCTGACCTCCTCGTTCCAGAATCTTTGGTACGGGGTGATCGCCTTCTTGCCCAACTTGCTGATCGCGCTTATCATCTTCCTCCTCGGTTGGCTCATTGGGAGCATCTTGGGGAAGTGGGTGGCGCAGTTGTTCCGGGCGCTTAAAGTAGATAATGCGTTACGCGAAGTAGGTACGGATGAGCTCTTGGCCAAAGCCGGTTTTCGGCTCAATGTCGGAGCCTTCCTCGGATTGCTCGTGAAGTGGTTTGTGATCATCGTCTTCTTAGTCGCCTCGCTCGAGGTCTTGCATCTCACGCAGGTGACTGACTTCCTCCGCATTGTGGTGGAGAATTATCTTCCCAATTTGGTGGCGGCGGCGTTGATCCTTGCGGTGGCGGCGCTCATCGCCGACGCGCTCCAGCACTTAGTATCGGGCTCGGCCCGGGCGGCGGGGATTCCTTCGTCGGGCTTTTTGGGCGGTCTTGCTAAGTGGGCAGTCTGGATCTTTGCGATCTTGGCGGCGCTCGCTCAGCTCGGCGTGGCTGAACGCTTGATTGAGATTCTCTTAACCGGTGTAGTGGCCATGCTCGCCTTGGCTGGCGGCCTTGCTTTCGGCCTTGGTGGCCGCGAAGCCGCCTCGCGCTACATCGAACGCTTGCGCGAAGAAGTTGCTTCTCATCACCGGAGCTAGAGTATTACTTTGATCTAGATAGTACTCTTTTGCTCCAAACCGCCCCCGTCCTCGGGGGCGGTTTTGCGCCCGCCGCTTCATTGACCCGACAGAAGGCGGGCGTATAATTGGAGCGATGGCGAAAGTAACTAAAATGACGCTCGACGCCCTGGCTTCCGAAATGAGGCAGGGTTTCAAGCATCTGGACCGCAAAATTGATTCGGTTGAAAAGAAGTTTAGCCAAAAGATTGAAATCGAGATCGGCGAATTAGCGCTCGCGACTAAAAAAGGTTTTGATGATGCCGAAGAAAAGATGAGTCGACTTGACCAGGGCGTGAGCCGGGTGGAAACGGACGTTAGGGAGCTCAAAGACGAGTTCCGTTCTATTAACGTTGAGCGGCGGTTACGCCGGATCGAGTATAAGGTCGGGATTTCCAAACTCGCGGAAGAGGAATGAAAGCTCGGTATTATTAAAGTGAAATAAATTTTATGAAAAAAGTAATTGTTGCCCTCATTGTTTTAATTGTGCTTGGTGGCGGGTATTATTTCCTCAAGTCGAAAACTTTTATTTCTGACGATGGTGCTATTTTCTCCTTTCCTCAAAACGGACAACAAACAGTCGCGAGGGCGGACTTAAATGGGGAT
>CAZMMP010000045.1:0-4793 GCA_964567425.1 uncultured Candidatus Saccharibacteria bacterium | reverse complement strand
CTTCTCGGGCACCTCTCCTGACGGTAAATTAATGGAAATTTGTGAGTTGCCCACCAGTCGCCACCCATTTTTCGTCGGAACCCAATTCCATCCTGAATTTTTAAGCACCCCACTTCAACCCCACCCGTTGTTTGTAGGATTTCTCCGAGCGGCCAGTGAGCGTGCCAAACAAGCGCCTAAGGAAGAAGTCGCAAAGCCCTCCAAGTCGCGTGTCGGGGCCTTGCCGCATGTCCCTACCACGACCGCTTGATTTTGAGCAGGTTCTCCGCGATCACTTAAAGCCGATTTATAATTTCATTTACCGGCTGATAGGCGATGCGGCTGCGGCCGATGATGTAACGCAAGAAACTTTTATTAAAGCCTGGCGAGCGGCGGATCGATATAACCCCGAGTATCCGTTACGAGCGTGGCTGTTTACAATTGCGCGCAACGCGGCGACCGACTGGCTGCGTCGCAAAAAACCGTTACTCTTTTCACGGTTAGGGAATGGCGATGAGGCGTTTGCTGACTCGCTTGTTTCCCCAGCGGTCGATCCAGAAACCCTGGCCGCTACGGCGGACGAGGCGGAGGAGCTGCTCCAACAGCTGGACGGCTTGCCGCTTGCCACTCGGACGATAGTCACTCTCCATGTGGTCAACGAGCTTAGTTTTGCCGAAATCGCAGGGATCGTGGGAGAGCCGCTTAATACTGTTAAAAGCCGCTACTTTCGGGCTATTCGTGAGTTACGCCGTCGCCCCACTCGCTAACTTATTCATATCGAAGCGCCTCAATGGGATTGAGGCGGGCGGCGCGCCGCGCCGGATAGTAGCCAAACACAATCCCAATTGCCGCGGAGACGCTAAACGCAAGCAGGACTGAACCGAACGAAACGTGGGTTTGGATGATGTTGAGAGTTCTGATAATCCAAGAAGCGCCGATGCCTAGCACTACCCCCACTCCACCCCCGCTGATCGTCAGCGCCACCGCTTCTGCCAAAAATTGGCGATTGATGTCGCGTCGGGTGGCCCCAATCGCTTTACGCAAACCAATCTCGCGCGTGCGCTCGGTAATTGTAGTGAGCATCATATTCATAATCCCAATGCCGCCGACGACGAGAGAGATTCCGGCCACGGCAGCGAGGAGAATGGTAAAGGTGCTGGTAACGCTCGAAGCGGTGGCAACAATATCGTTTTGATTTAAAATACTGAAATCGGCGGCCGTCAGGTCGGTCAAATGGTGTTGCTCGAGTAAAAGATTAGTGATGTCGGTTTGGGCTTGGGTCATCGCCTCGCTGGAGTTGACCTCAAGACTAATCGCCGAAAGATAATCAGAGCCAGCCAGAAACTTTTGGGCGCTGTTGAGCGGGATCAGCACTAGGTCGTCCTGATTGCCGAAACCCGAGCCGCCCTTGGCGGTCGTAACGCCAATTACCCGAAAGGGGAGACCATTGATCCGAATCGTCTCGCCCACCGCGCTTGATCCGACGCCAAAGAGATCATCGCGGGTGGTAGGTCCAATGACGGCCACTTTAGCTAGCCGCGCGTCGTCTGCCTCCGAGAAGAAGCTGCCTTCCGCCACGCTGGTGTTGCGTACCTCGGGATAGGCCGCGGTAGTCCCGATAACGCTCGTGTTGGTGTTAGTGCCAGGGGCGACGATCTGGTAGCGGCTGGAGAGTTCGGGGGCGACCGCTTTAATATTGGCGAGAGTGATCAGGGCGGTAGCATCTTCTCGAACCAGTGATCGCGCCGCGCCCCGACCGGTTGAAATACTGCCCCCAAAGCCTCGCTGCGTCCCCGGTTGGACTTGAATTAGGTTGGAGCCGATTGATTGAATCCGCTCCGCGATACTCGCTTGGGCGCCTTGCCCAATAGCGATCATGGCAATGACCGAGCCGATGCCAATGATAATGCCGAGCATGGTCAAAGCAGTTCGAACTTTATTCGCTGAAAGGGCGACATAGGTTTCGCTTAAGAGATCAACTGTTTTCATAAGTTACTGGTGATGAGTGCTTTGCTTTTTGGGGTGACGACGAGAATCTTCGACTACTTCGCCGTCTCGGATCATGATAATTCGATCGGCATGCTCCGCCACCTCTGGTTCGTGAGTGATGAGCACAATGGTTCGGTTGAGTTCCTCGTTTAACTTTTGAAACGTGCCCAGCACGACTTGGCCCGTCTTGGTGTCGAGATTGCCTGTTGGTTCGTCGGCGAGGATGAGCGAAGGGTTGTTCACCAGCGCACGCGCAATCGCCACGCGCTGGATCTGGCCGCCCGAGAGCTCGTTCGAGCGGTGGTCAAAATGGCTTTCAGGCAAGCCTGCCGCGCACAAAGCTTCGCTCGCGCGACGAACTCGCTCGGACTCCTTCACGCCTTGGTACACGAGCGGTAGCATGACGTTGCGGAGCACGGTGGTCCGGGGGAGGAGATTAAAGGATTGGAAGACGAAGCCGATCTTTTGCCGTCGAATATCGGCCAGCTCATTATCTGAAAGCGTTGAGACGTCGCGCCCATCTAAGCGGTATCGTCCGCCCGAGGGGGTATCGAGCGCCCCCAAGATGTGCATGAGCGTGCTCTTGCCCGAGCCCGATGGCCCCATAATTGCCACAAATTCACCGTCTTCAATATCAAAGCTTACTGCCTTTAACGCTTGGAAGGCAGTCTCGCCGCTCGAATACGTTTTACTGATGTTTTTAACCTCGATCATGTTAGCGGCTGAATCCGCCGGCTCCGCCGGGGCTGGTTCTCCCGGTCGTAGTGCGATTGCCGCCGAACAATAAGCCTGGGCCGGTGGGGGTAGTCGCGGTGGTGGCAGTGCTGGTCGTGATGGTGCGGGCGACATACTGATCGCCCGCGTTAAGACCGGCTGTGATCTCGGTGCTATCGTCCCCAATCAAACCAAGCGTTACCGGCACTGGGCGAGGTGTTGTCGCCCCCGGATCCATTACTTCGACCGTGCTTTGATTACGACTAGTTTTAATGGCTCCCGCGGGGATCGCTAAAACATTGTTTCGTTCGGCCGTCACGATGGTGGCGTTAGCGCTCATCCCCGGCTTGATGCGTGAGTCGGTTTCCTCGAGCGCAATCTTGATGGCGTAATTGACCACTCCCTGGCTCACAGTACCGATCAGATCAGTCTCGCTAACGTGGCCTGGGGCGGTAAGGTTGGGAATGGCATCAAATGTTACCGTCGCTTTTTGCCCCACGGCTACTTTGGCCGCATCAATCTCATTGAGAGATAGAGTCACCAATTTTTTAGGAGTAATGAGGGTGGCCACGGCGGTACCGCTGCTCACGTCATCACCTTGTTTGACGGGCAGCGAGGCAATGATCCCGTTAAAGGGAGCCCGCACATAATGATCCTCGAGAGCTTCGCGTTTTTGATTAAGCGTCAGCTGCTCTGAACTTAAATCCACGGCATCGGGGCCGTTTTGCAGGTCGGTGAGGGTGGCTTCCGCGTCAGCGAGCGTGCTGGCGGCGGTGGCGACATTACTGTTGGCGGTAGCGGCGGTATCAGCCGTGGTACCGGCGGTAGTATAGGCGTCGGTGGCGTTACTGCCCGTAGCCTTGTCGTCGTGGTCGCGCACGTAGGCTACGGCATCTTTAGTATCTTTGGCGGCATTTGCCACGAGACCAGCCACCTGCCCTGCTTCCGTCAGCATGAGCTTGATAGTGGGGGCATCGAGGCTGTTACCCGCTTGCGCGCGATACGATTTAAGAAAGTCGTTGGTCGCTTGATTGGCCGCGTAGTAGCTTTGCGTCGCGCGATCAACGTACGATTTAGAAATAGTCGAAAAATTATTCCGCACCGGGCTTAGGTATCCTCGTAATAAGCCCTGGATATCATCGAGGGTGTCGGGGAGAGTAGAAGAAGTTGTCACCAAAGTGCTCCGCGCTTTATCTTGGGCGCTCGTTACTGCCTCTTTTGCGTTTCGTAAATCGTTGGGATCAATCGTAATTAATTTTTGATAACTTAGTTCGGCCGTGCGATACTCCCGCGCAGCGTCTCCCGGCTCCACCGTCGCAATTAGGGCACCCGCAGTGACCGACTGACCGACGGTGGCGTTTAATTGTTCGATGATGCCGCTGGCTTTTGTTTGAAGAGTAAGTTGGTTAACTGCCGCGACTTGACCAGTGCCGCCAACCGTGACAGTTACCACTCCCCGCTTAGCGTGGGCGAGAACATACTGGGGGGCAGTGGTTGAGCCGCTCCAGTGGCGGTAGGCAAGCCCGGTCGCTCCGGCGAGGGCGAGAACAAGAACAATACTCGTTTTTTTATGAGCCTTAATCCACCGGCCCACTCGAGTGGTCCAAGAAGTAGTATGCATGGCGTTAGTTAGTGAGGGGAGTAATAATTCGGATCAGCGTTGCTGCAAGCTCGCCGTCCGTGGTGGGAGTACCGAGCACCACCACCCGATCTCCCACCCGGAGATCGGCGAGGGTTGCTTCGTCGCGGAAGCGGCGGACTAAGGTGCTGGTAGCGTGGAGTTGGACCGAACGCTCTAGTTTATCGGGCCCGGCGATCACTGCTACGGTAGGGGTTAAGCTCACAATCTCACCCACGGCTCCATGTTGATTCGGCGGCGGGCGCCGATCCGCGAGCTCGTTCCAAAAGCGGCTGTGGGGATCAACAAAGGTGCGGTGATAATTATCGCCAAAACGTTCGGCAAACCCTGCTTGCTGTCGCCCCACGATCATCCCGAGTTTAAAAACCAACAAAAGAATTGCGAGCGCTAGTAAACCAAAAATCAGTTTTTTATTACTGGGCATAAGAAGGGGTGTTGATAAAGCGCAGGGCGCGAGCTCCGACCCACAGGC
>CAZMMP010000044.1:0-4843 GCA_964567425.1 uncultured Candidatus Saccharibacteria bacterium | reverse complement strand
AGCGAGTGGCGTACTTAAAGCCGAAGTTCTTGAGGCCGTCCAAGATTTGGGTCAGCTCCTCGTCAATCCCGTGATGCGCAATCAGGCGCTCAACAATTTGATTGAGTTCTTTAGCGACCATCTCGCGATTTTGGAACGGGAAGTCGGAAGGTAACTTTTCATTAAACAGGATCCGCCCCACGCTGGTCTCGATCAAGGTACCCGCCGCCTCACCAAATTTAGCAACATTATTAGTCGCCAACACTTTAATTTGAGCGCGGAGATCGATTTCGCCGAAGTTGTGAGCTTGCACTGCCTCATTCGGACTGCCAAAAACGGCGCCCTCACCCTTAGCCCCTGGATTAAACTTAGTCACCCAATAACAGCCGAGCACCACATCGAGCCGACCAAGCACCACGATCGGATTACCACTCCCCGGCTTCAAGATGTTACGGCCAGCCGACATCAAGGTCCGGGCCTCCTCCTGCGCCCGATTACCGAGCGGGATGTGCACCGCCATCTGGTCGCCGTCGAAGTCAGCATTGAACGCCGAACAGACGAGCGGGTGAACTTGAATAGCGTTACCTTCGATCAAGACCGGACGGAACGCTTGGATACCCAAGCGGTGCAAGGTCGGCGCCCGGTTTAAGAGCACGTGCTTGTCACGGATCACCTCTTCGAGGATCGCCCAGACCTCCGGCGCTTTATCGTCAATCAAACGACCAGCGCCCCGGATGTTGAAGGCACTCTCGCGTTCCAAAATTTTCGAAATAATAAAGGGGCGGAAGAGTTCGAGCGCCATGTGCTTGGGAAGACCGCACTGATCGAGATGGAGCTCCGGACCGACGACGATCACCGAGCGACCCGAGTAGTCAACGCGCTTACCGAGTAAGTTTTGGCGGAAGCGACCCTGCTTGCCTTTTAAGGCATCGGAGAGCGACTTTAACGGTCGGCGCTGGGCTTGATTGACCGCGCCCGAGGAGGCGCTCCGGCGGATCGAGTTGTCGATGAGGGCATCAACCGCTTCTTGCAAGATGCGCTTTTCGTTGCGGAGAATCACTTCCGGCGCCGCGAGTTCGATCAGTTTGCGCAAGCGGTTGTTGCGGTTAATCACCCGGCGGTAGAGATCATTCACATCCGAGGTCGCATGACGACCGCCGTCGAGCGCCACCATCGGGCGAAGATCGGGTGGAATGACGGGCACGGCGGAGAGGAACATCCACTCTGGTCGCAATCCCGAGCGTTTCATCGACTTCACCAAGTTGAGGCGCTTTTGGGCTTTGGGCCGCTCGAGCGCGCTCGCTTCGGCGAGCGCCGCCGTGGCTTGGGCCAAGACAGTCTCGAGATCGCTATTTTTGCAAATATTGTAAATCGCTTCGGCACCGATCTCGGCCTCAAACACCGAGCCATACTTAAGGGAGAGGCGATGATAGGCAACTTCATCGAGCACTTTGCCCGTCACAATTCCCTCAAGACTGTGCTTGGCGGCAAGCATCGACTCTTTAAGCGTCTCCTTGCTCCGCTCGTCTTGGAGCGTTTTCAGTCGCTCCTTATATTCTTTATCAATCTCCTTGAGCAACCGCAGCTTTTCGTCATCTTTCACCTTCGTGATGATGTAGCCGGCAAAATAGATTACCTTCTCGAGATCCGACATCGAGAGATTGAGGAAGAGACCGAGGCGGGACGGCACGCCACGAACAAACCAGATGTGCGCCACCGGCGTCGCCAGCTCAATGTGACCCATGCGCTCGCGGCGCACAATGGAATGAGTCACCTCCACGCCACAGCGTTCGCAAATAATATCTTTATAGCGAATGCGGCGGTATTTGCCGCAGTAGCACTCATAATCTTTCTCGGGGCCGAAGATCCGCTCGTCAAAGAGACCACCGCGCTCGGAGCGGCCGGTGCGGTAGTTAATCGTCTCGGGTTTGGTCACTTCGCCATAACTCCACTCCCGGATCCGTTCGGGACTCGCGAGCCGCAAGCTGATGGCATTGAAGTCAGCGGGAGCAACTGGTTTTTTGGTAGGAGGATTCATAATGGCGAATTAAATTTTCTTAAGCTCAACATCAAGACCAAGACCGCGCAGTTCGGCGAGCATCACGTTAAAGGAAGCGGGCAAATTGGGTTCCGGCACATCATCACCCTTCACGATCGAGTCAAAAGCTTGGGAACGACCCATAATGTCATCGCTTTTCACCGTCAACATTTCGCGGAGCATGTGCGCGGCGCCGTAGCCTTCAAGCGCCCAGACTTCCATTTCGCCAAAACGCTGACCACCGCGTTGCGCTTTACCACCGAGCGGCTGCTGGGTAATAAGCGAGTACGGGCCAATCGAACGCATGTGGATCTTGTCTTCCACCATGTGGTCGAGCTTTAACATGTACATCATGCCGATCGCGATGGGCTGACCAAAGGCGTCGCCCGTCTGACCATCATAGAGTGGCACCTTGCCCGTCTCCGGGAAACCCGCGCGCCCGAGTTCGCTCTTAATCTCCTCTTCGGTCACGCCAAAGAAGGGCGGCGTAATCGCTTGGTAACCTAAGGTACCAGCGGCAAGGCCTAAATGCATTTCAAAAATCTGACCCAAGTTCATGCGGCTCGGCACGCCCAGCGGTGTGAGCACGATATCGATCGGCGTGCCGTCAGCCATGTACGGCATGTCCTCAACCGGCAAGACGCGCGAGATGACGCCCTTGTTGCCGTGGCGACCGGCGAGCTTGTCACCGACCGAGACATTGCGGATCTCCGCCACCTCGACGTAAATCTTTTTGGTAATGCCGCTCTCCAACTTGTCGCCCCGCTCGCGAGAGAAGACCCGCACGCCGACCACTTTGCCCTTTTTGCCGTTCGGCAACCGGAGCGAGCTATCTTTCACATCGCGCGACTTCTCACCGAAGATCGAGCGGAGCAAGCGCTCCTCGGGCGTCAGTTCGGTCTCGCCTTTCGGCGTGATTTTGCCGACTAAAATATCGCCCGGCCCCACTTCAGCACCGATCCGGACAATACCATCCTCATCAAGATTGCGGAGTTTGGCCTCGCCGACGTTCGGGATATCGTGCGTCGTCACTTCAGGACCAAGTTTGGTATCGCGCACCGCCACGGGGAAACTCTCGACGTGGACAGTGGAGAATTTAGCATTTTTCACCAAGCGCTCCGAGATGATGATGGCGTCCTCATAGTTAGCGCCGTTCAATGACATAAAAGCGCAGAGCACGTTCTGCCCCAAGGCTAACTGACCGTTAACCGAAGAGGAAGTGTCAGCTAAGATGTCGCCTTTCTTCACTTTTTGACCCAAGCTTACTGCCGGGCGTTGATGGAAGACGGTGTTGTCGTTTGTTTTCGAAAAGTTGAGGAGGGAATAAACATCTTCCTTGTTCTTCGCCGTTTCCACCACGATCTGGCGACCATCAACCGCCGTCACGGTACCGTCATTCAAAGCGATGGCGAGGCGACCCGAGTCACGCGCCACCCGATCCTCAAGCCCAGTGGCCACGAGCGGCGCTTCTGGCTGGATGCAGGGAATCGCCTGCTTCTGCATGTTCGAACCCATGAGCGCCCGCGTCGCATCGTCGTGCTCGAGGAACGGGATGATCGAGGTCGCTACCGAGTAGGCTTGATACGGAGCTACATCAATAAGTTGGACGGCTTCGCGTTTAACGATGGTCGGATTGCCATGGACGCGCACCCCCACTTCGGCATCAATAATGTCGCCATCCGCTCCCGTCGCCGTCGCGCCGTGAGCGATAACGTATTGCTCTTCCTCGAGCGCGTTTAAATAGACGAGTTCGCCGGTAATTTTGCCGTCCTTGACCTTGCGATACGGCGTCTCAAGCACCCCGTACTCGTTGATCTTGGCATACGTCGCCATGTTTAAGATGAGACCGATCGAAGGGCCTTCAGGAGTGTGGATCGGGCAAACCCGGCCATAGTGCGAAGTATGCACATCGCGAACCTCGAGACCCGAGCGCTTGCGGGTTAAACCACCCGGACCAAGCGCTGAAAGACGGCGCAAGTGCTCCACCTCGGCCAGCAAGTTCTTTTGGCTCATGAACTGGGAGAGCTGGTTGGTGGTGAAAAATTCCTTAAGCCGCGCTTGCAGGGGGCGCGGACTCACAAACTGGATCGGTAGCGTGGTGCTCGAATCAATGGTCGACATCCGATCCTGGATGTTGCGGCGCATCTGCATCATGCCGACTTTCAACTTGGCGGCAAGCATCTCCCCAATCGAGCGGATGCGACGGAGCCCTAAGTGATCGATGTCATCCGGCACCGCCGTTTTATCATTATTAAGCGTCACGATGTGGCGAATAATCGTCATCACGTCTTCGAGGGTAAGAGTGCGTTTGGCGCGCTCCTCGGGCGTGACGGGTCGGGCAAAGCGCTTGTTAAAGCGGACGCGGCCGACGGTCGAGAGATCATAGCGCTCGCGCGAAAAGAGCGCCGCTAAAAATTCGCGGGCGTTCGCCACCGTAGCCAAATCGCTGTCGCGGAGCCGCTTGTAGATCTCGAGGTATGATTCATCGACCGTCTTAGCGTGGTCTTTGGCGAGCGACGTTTTTAAGTAATCGAGCTCGGAGTTAATCCCGGCGGCGAGTTTGGCGATCTCTTCGTCGGTGATCTTTTTGCCCTCGAGGTCGGCGACCACCCGCACGAGCGAACTGACCGGGAACTTACGCTTACGATCGATGCGAACATAAATCGCACCATCCGCCTCCGTCTCAAACTCGATCCACGCCCCCGCGGACGGGATCACTTTTGCCCCAAAATATTTGCGGCCCCGGAGCTCGAGCTCGGTAAAGAACACGCCGAAGCTGCGCGCGAGCTGCGTCACCACTACCCGCTCATTACCATTAATAATGAA
>CAZMMP010000043.1:0-4973 GCA_964567425.1 uncultured Candidatus Saccharibacteria bacterium | reverse complement strand
ATGCGAACATTAACAAAATAAATTTTTAGAACCCCAAAATTATGAGTTATTTAGTCCCAACGGTAATCGAAAAATCGCCCTTCGGCGAACGAGCCTATGACATTTATTCCCGCTTGCTCCGCGATCGGATCATCTTCTTAGGCGGCCCGATTGACGACGCGGTTGCCAACATCGTCATCGCTCAACTCTTATTCTTAGAGTCAGAGGATCCAAAGAAAGAGATTAAGCTGTACATCAATTCACCCGGCGGTTCGGTTACGGCGACGCTTGCCATTATTGATACCATGGCGCACATCAAGCCGGATGTTTCGACCGTCTGCGTGGGCCTCGCCGCCTCCGGCGGCGCCTGGGTGCTCTCGGCCGGCGCTAAAGGCAAGCGCTTTGTTTTACCCAACTCTGAAGTAATGATCCATCAGCCGCTCGGTGGCGCTGAAGGCCAAGCTTCGGATATCGAGATTACCGCCAAGCACATGATTCGCACTAAAAATACGCTCAACAAGATCATGGCCAAAAACACCGGCAAACCCCTCGCCCAGGTGGAAAAGGATGTGGATCGCGATTACTTTATGAGCGCCGACGAAGCGGTGAAGTACGGCGTGGCCGACGAAATTATCAAGGCGAGCACTCTCTAACTCCCCCAAGATATGGATATCGTCACGCTGGTGTTTATCACCGGGACGGCAACCTTGGCGGGCGTGGTCTTTGGCTATTTCCTCCGCTGGATCATCACCCTCGGCAAAAAAGGCTCGATGGAGCTCACCATCCGCCAAACGATTCTCGAAGCTAAGGATCAAGCCCAAAAGATCGTGGACCGCGCCGCTGAAGAGACGCAAGAAGCGCTCCGCGAGATGAAGGACAAAGAGAAAGAAAAAGAAGTGGAGTTTAAAAAGAAGGAAGAGCGCCTCCTTAAAAAAGAGGACATGCTGGAGAAACGCCAAGCTGATCTTGAGGCCGAGCTTGAACAGGCTCGCCTCCAACAAGATGAGATCAAACTCGCCCGCGAACAAGCGCTCGCACTCGAAGCCAAGCAAAAGGCGGCGCTGGAGCGGGCAGCCCAACTGTCGCCCGAGGCCGCCCGTGCCGAACTGATTAAAGAGTTGGAGCGAACGCACGAAGAAGACTTTGTCGTGCTCTCCCGCAAACTCGAACGCGAAGGCGAGGAGCGACTGGAGCGCCGCGCCAAGGATATCTTGGCGAGCATCATCCAGCGCCTTGCTAACTCCACTGTACCCGAGGTGATGGCCACCACCGTCGAGATCCCCTCCGAGGATTTGAAGGGTAAGATCATCGGCAAAGAGGGTCGCAATATTCGCGCTTTTGAAAAAGCGACGGGCGTGGAAGTGGTAATTGATGATACGCCCGGCACCATCGTGCTCTCCTCCTTTGACCCGGTGCGACGGCAAATTGCCAAGACCGCCCTCGAAGCCCTGATTAAAGACGGTCGGATCCAGCCGGCGCGGATTGAGGAAGTGGTGGAGAAAGCAAAAGAAGAAATTAACAAAACAATTAAAGAGCGCGGCGAGCAGGCGGCTTATGAGGCCGGTGTCTTTAATCTCGATCCACGCATCCTCCTCATCTTGGGTCGACTCCACTATCGCACGAGTTACGGTCAAAATGTTCTCGAGCACTCAATCGAGATGGCGCACCTGGCGGGGATGCTGGCCGAGGAGCTGGGCGCCGACGCCGCCGTCGCGCGCGCTGGAGCATTGCTCCACGATATTGGCAAAGCGGTGGATCACGAGGTGCCCGGCACGCACGTGGAGATCGGCAAACGAATCTTGGAAAAATTCGGCGCTGACCCCTTGGTGGTGAAAGCGATGCAAGCGCATCACGGCGAGTATCCGTACGAGACCATCGAGAGTATCATCGTCCAAACAGCTGACGCGATCTCAGGCGCGCGCCCCGGCGCGCGCCGCGATAGCGTCGAGAATTATTTGAAGCGTTTGAAGGAACTCGAGGAGCTGACCCAAAGCTTCCCCGGTATTGAAAAGGTGTACGCCATCCAAGCCGGCCGCGAAGTGCGCGTGTTTGTGAAGCCGAACGAAGTGAGCGACCTCGAAGCCAAAAAATTAGCCCGTGAGATCGCCACGCGAATTGAGAAAGAATTAAAATATCCCGGCGAAATTAAAGTGACCGTGGTCCGCGAAGCCCGAGTCGTGGAGTACGCCCGTTAACAGCCGCGCTTGGATAAAACCAAAAAACAAAAATCCCACTTGGGCTCCTCAGAGCCTGCGTGGGATTTTGATCTGTTAGGGAAAGCTTACGCTTTTACAAACCGCGATCCAGACAGTAGATGGTGCGGACATTCGACCAACACCAGCATTTGCGGATGACCGGTAAATGACGGTCCCAACTGACAGTAACCCTCAAGCGCAACAATCTCCTTCACGCGCCACGGCTTAGCTTGATTTAAAAAATCGGAATCTTGACCATTTCCCATAAGCTCACGCAATTCAACCATCCCGTGAGACGTCGGCCACACCCGATCACCCACTCGAAAAATAATCATCTCCAATCTCCTTGGCCCAAAAACAATCTCCGTATTTATCCTACGCGGAGCTGAATCGATCGTCAACGCCGACGTTTCATTGATTTGTTACACACTTGATTGTACTTAGCTGTCAATATGGCCCAAACATTGCCTAAAATAAGGCTGGGCGCTATACTTAAGGCCGTTGGTGGAGACTGGTCGCAGATTAGGTCGAAGTACAAGTATTAAGTAAAAAAATAATTCGATGAATAAAGCAGCTCTTGTTGATGCGATCTATGAGAAAATCGGTGGTACCAAAGCGAGCGCCGAGCAGGCCCTCGACACCGTGATCGATTCGATCGTTACCACTCTCAAGCAGGATGGCGAAGTTTCGATCGCCGGTCTCGGCATCTTCTCCGCTAAAAAGCGCGCCGCTCGCACGGCCCGCAACCCTCGCACCGGTGAGACCATCCAGGTCCCGTCGATGCGCGTTCCTAAATTCCGCGCCGCTAAGGCACTCAAGGACGCGGTCAAATAAGCTTTCCCCGTGGCCAGCAGGCTTTACGGGGTTACATCAAAAGATCTCTCCCACCACAGGCGGGAGATTTTTTGTTTTTACTTTTTTGCGAAACACAAAAAAGACCCGTCGGAGAATTCCGAAGGGTCAAAGTTTTAGAGCGCCAAAGAATCAAATCAGTGTTTGAGCTTCCGAGCGGCCGAGCGCTCGAATTTGCAGAAGAACACCCAACAGCCGTCACTCCGATCGTTTGGGTCCCCGAGCGCGTCGGCGTACAAGCCCCAACCATCATCGTTCCAGTGCACACTGACCGCGAACCATTTTCCATTTTTCGCTCGCGCGTGAAAAAGATTCCAATGATCAAGCGACAACCACCCCCGTTCTCCCTGGCTCTGGAGCGCGAGCATCGCCGCCAAAGCCACCGGGTCAGTGGCATAGTGGTAGCGACCGCTCGAGTCGAGCGCCTTGGCAATTTGCCGATCGCTTGCACCTACCGCCAACTCATACTGTTCGATCTCATATGATGCTCGCGGCTCGATAATCAGCTCACCAAACTCTTGAGTGAACACGGGGCTGACATAGCGAAGACCGTAGTTATAAGGCACGAGCTCCCGACCGACACGAAACGGCTTTTTCACCGCCGGCACCACAAAGATCTTCGGTACGAAAATCGATTTCTTTTTTGCCACTCTAATTCTCCTTCTGTCAGAGTTCTTGGTTCTGTTTCGCACCCAAACTTCTGCTTTTATAACTACTAATTATTCTTCAAAAAGTCAAGGTAGAGTCCCATCACTCGTTTCGTCAGCTCGCCCACTTTTCCAGTTCCAATTTTCAAGTCATCAATTTGGACAACGGGCGTCACGTCTTTGTTAGTAGCGGTGAGGAAGGCTTCGTCGGCAGTTTTTAATTCTTCCACTTTTAACTCTCGTTCCTCGACTTCAATCCCCGCCTGGCGCGCGAGCGCGATCACCTTGTTACGCACCGTGCCGCCGAGCACATCCTCTTTAGCAGTAATCAGTTTGCTATTTTTAATAATGAAAAAATTAGAAGTCGAACACTCGAGCACCCGGCCGCGGTCGGTAAAGAGGATCTCGAGTGCGCCCGCTTTCTTCTTCTCCTTTTGCAACCGCATCATCGCCAGGTAATTAGTGGTCTTGGCACCAGGCACTAATCTCAAATAGTCGTGAGTGATAAGCTTCACGCCCCGGGCAAACACTTTCGCTGGATATTTATAAATATCCTCGAGCAAAATAAAAAACTGCGGCTGCGAGAGCGTCACGCCATCGGCAGTCGGTCCACCGGTGAGCACTAATCTGATGCTCGCATCCTCCCCCTTCGTAATTTTATTTTTCTTAAACAGCTTACTCACGATCTCAAGTGCCTCCCCCTCCCCCACCGGCACCTTAAGACCAAGCGCTTTCGCCGAGCTCCCAAACCGCTGCCAATGCTCGCGCCACATAAGCGGCCGGCCATTCACCGTTTTTAAAAAATCAAAGCAGCCATACCCCCGCAATACCGCCACATCATTCACCGCCACCCGAGCTTTGGCCGTTTCTACCAGTCTGCCATCCGCATAGCAAAATTTTTTCATAGGCCTTAGCTTACCAAGCCCAAGAGAGCACAGCAAATTCTGCAAACTAGTGCGGGATGGGAGAATCCCCGCCCGCCTCGCGACGCGAAGCGTTGCGGGCAGGGAACTCCCCAACTTGGTGCGGACGGCGGGAGTCGAACCCGCGCCCAGTGCTTGGAAGGCACTAGTTCTACCGTTAAACTACGTCCGCCAATTTTCAACCTAATCGGGGCGCCGGGATTCGAACCCGAAGTCTCTTGCTCCCAAAGCAAGTGTGTTAGCCGTTACACCACGCCCCGTTTGTCGCGATAGTAGCACTTTTTTACTAAATAAGATACATTTTACTGGTAGCCCGGGCTGTAGTATAGCGGTAGTATACACCCATGGGGTGGGTGCGGTCCGAGTTCGACTCTCGG
>CAZMMP010000042.1:0-5175 GCA_964567425.1 uncultured Candidatus Saccharibacteria bacterium | reverse complement strand
CGGGGACGAAAAGCAGGCGATCTTCCAGTTCCAGGGCGCGTCGCTCGATAATTTTGATTATTTTAAAAAACGCTTCCCCGAGGCCAAGCTCATCACGCTCGCCGAAAATTATCGCTCGACCCAAATTATTTTGGATGCGGCCTTAAGCTTGGCCGAGAAGAGTAGCGGCTTGCCGGCCGCGAGCCTGGCTCGGCTCGCGGCCGCGGGCGCCGCGGCCCTCGGCCAAAGCCTAACGAGCGAGGCCGAGTCGGCCGCGGCGCCCATCGCGCTCCGCGCGTTTAGCAGCACCGAGCATGAGCTCCGCTGGCTTGCCGACGCGATCAAAGCCCAACTCGCAAGTGGCATCCCAGCGGGTGAGATTGCTGTGCTCTACCGCACCAACGCTGATGCCGGGCCGATCATTGAGACCTTTGAGCGGGCCGGAATCCCCTTCGTTGTCCGCTCCGACTCCAATATTTTGGAAGATATTGATCTCCAAAAATTATTGCTGCTTTTTCGGGCCATTAATGAATTTGGCGATGACCGGCATTTGCTGGAGCTCTTGCATGTCGACTTTCTCCAGCTTGATATCCTGGAGATCTATGCCTTGCGCGAGCGAGCCCGGCGCGAAGGAGTGACGCTCTCCGCGCTCCTCCGCCGCTCCAAAAAGCGCGCCTTTAAACAATTTGTGACCAAGCTCGAGCGCTGGGCCCGGCTCGCGAGTAATCAGAGCTTTCTCGATCTCTACGGCGTCGTCGTCCGCGAGTCCGGCTTTTTGGACCACCTGCTCCGTTTGCCCGAAGCGGCGGAGAAGATCACCAAGCTCCATGCCTTGGCCGATGAGATCGTTAAGCTCCAGCGCAGCAATCAAAATTTGCGGCTCACCGATTTTATCCGGTTTTTAAACACGGTGGCGGCGCATCATTTGCCGATCCGTCATCGGGAGCTCGCGGCCGAGCGCGGCGTGGAGCTCTTAACGGCCCACCGCTCTAAAGGCTTGGAATTTGATTACGTGTACTTAGTAGGGGTGGCTGATGGTCACTGGGGCAATCGGCGGACGATCACCAACTTTAAAATCCCAACCCGCCCAACGAGTACGTTGGTCGGGCAGGCTCGTTTAGATGACAAAAATGAGGATGAGCGCCGTTTGTTTTACGTGGCGCTCACCCGAGCCCGGCGGGCCGTGAGCTTAAGTTTTGCTCGAGCTGGCGCCGAGGGGCGGCTCAACTTACCGAGCCAGTTTATTGAAGAGATTGATAGCCGCTATCTGGAAACGGTGGAGACCGAGAGTTGGGAAGCGGGGCGGTCCGCGGCGCCGTCGCTGCTCTTTAGTCCTCGAGTCCATCAAGGCGCCAAACTGTTAGACCCCGCGTACCTGGCCGCGCGCTTTCGCGAACAGGGGATCTCGGCCACAGGTTTAAATACCTACCTCCGGTGTCCGATTGATTATCTCTTTACCAGTCTCTTGCGCGTCATTGAGATCCGCAACAAGCACACGATGTATGGTACGGCGGTCCATAGCGCGCTTGAGGAATTTTTTAACCGCTGGCGCACGGGCGAGGAGGTGTCGCGCTCAGCCTTGCTCGCGAGCCTCGAGCGCTTTCTCCGGCTCCAGCCGTTCGGCACTCGTGACTTGGCGGCAAGTGAGGAGCGGGGAGCGCGCGCCTTGGGTGGCTGGTACGATTATTACGTCACCGCGGGCGAGAGCAACTGGCCGCGTTCGATTTTAAACGAGTACAAAGTGCCCGGCTGTCACTTGAGCCCGGATCTTAAACTCACCGGTAAGATTGATAAAATCGAGTTTGGCGGCGGCAATCGCGTGCGCTTGGTGGACTACAAAACCATGGTGCCAAAGAGTCGCAATGAGATCCTCGGTCAGACTAAAAACTCGACCGGCGACATCTACCGCCAGCTCGTTTTTTACAAAATCTTGATTGACGAGTGCGAGCGAGGGCGGTTTGAAGTAGGGAGCGTGCTCATTGATTTTTTGGAGCCAGTCAGCGGTAACCACGTAAAATCGTCTGCTGACAATCACGTGGCAAGATACAAACGCGAAGAGTTTGAGATTACCGAGCACGACGAAGCGAGCGTGCGGGAGACGCTCACGCGTGTGACGAGCGAAATTATCTCCGGTGAATTTTTAACCAAAGGCTGTGGCCAACCTGACTGCTCCGGCTGCCGACTCTACAAAATGATGGGGTAACTTACCGCGTGTCTTTCAATTGCCACGCCAGCGGGAGAGCCAGGAGCATGGCGACGCCGAGCAGGGTGAAGAGAAAGGGGAAGGGGGCAGCAGTCAGCACTAGTGAGGCTAAGAGTGGCGCCACGATGTAGGCGAGCGGATTCATCGAACGGGAAAGGAAGAGTGAGTTGATATTTTGACTATCAATTTTTTTAAATAAGTAGCTCTCGATCATCATCTCAAGCGTGGCAGCGCCGACCCGGGAGATGAAGAGGATCAGAGCCCAAGCGGCCACGCTCGCGGTACCAACATAGGGCATCGCCAAGGCGACGAGTCCCATAATAATGAGGCCGGTAATCATCAGCTCTTTCTCGCCCCAGTACTTATCCGCAATCCGGCCAAGCAAAATGTCGAGGAGGACAAAAGGGACAAGCATGACGGTAAAGACGAGACCGATGCCCGGCCAGCTCATCCCTAGTTCGCGATGGAGATAAATCGGCTCGTAGATCACCATGATGGCGTAAAAAAAGTTGAGCGTGAAGCCGAGGAGCACCGTGTTGCGCACGTCGCGGGCATGCTCGGTCGCGCCCTGCCATAAGTAGCGAGCGGTGTGCCAAATCGGGAGCCGCTCGTACTCTCGGTGCGGGAGCGCCGGTAGCTTGTCGACAAAGATCCAGGCGAGGGGGGCAAGGGCGAGCGTGGAGAGGGCAAAGACGGCGCCGAAGCCATAGCGCTCAAGGGCGAGGGAGGCGATGAGCGGCGAAGCTAAATACGCGAGATTCGGGAGGGTGAGGAAGATGCCGCGGATGCCGCCCGTGACCTCATCCTCCGAGAGATGCTCAAGATAGAGATCAAGCGCGATCATGAGGAGATAGGTAACCGCCGCGTGGATAATAACGAGTGCCACACCGGCCCAACTGTTAGCGAGAGCGACCATCCCGAGTCCAGTCGCCAAACTGGCGAGCAAGGTGCCGATCAACGTGCGACGGACGCCGGTCAGTTCCACAATCGCCTGGGCGTTTAGGGCCAGCGCGAGCATAAGCAGCGAGATCAAGGCATAGATCGCCCCTACATTTGCTGTCCCAACCCACTCTTCAAAGAACGAGGAGGTGGTGTACGCGCCGAGGGCCACGCTGGCGTTAGCAAAAAAGCCGGCGGCATAGACGACGCGCCGGAGGCGGCTCTGATGTTCGGGCGAGAGTTGCATGGTAGTGTAATTATACCTCGATCAGCACTGGCAGGATAATCGGGCGGTTGCCGGTCTTTTGGAAGAGGTAGCGGCCGATCTCCTCGCGGATCGCGTTTTTAACGTAGTCGAAGTTGATCGGATGTTGCTGGCCGGCAGTCTCCTCAATCTTCTTTTTTGTAATCAAACGCACTTGGCGTAAGAGCTCTTGTGACTCCTTTAAGTAGATAAAGCCGCGGGAGATGATGTCGGGCGACTTGCGGACCTTGCCGGTCTTGGCATCGACGAGGGCGATGATGACGAACATGCCGTCTTGCGCTAAGAGCTGGCGGTCGCGGATCACCACTTCCTTGACGTTGTCGTTGCCTAAGCCGTCTACCATCACCATCTTGCCACCCGCTGTCTCCTTGCGCGCCGCGATTTTGCTAGCGTCCTCGTTGATCTCGATTACCATGCCGTTATCAGGCACAACAATATGTTCGGGCAGCATGCCTACTTCGATGGCGAGCTCCTCATGTTGCCGCAGCTTATGATGCGAGCCGTGGATCGGGATAAAGAATTTCGGCTTCACTTTACGATGGAGCCACTCGATCTCGCCGCGGTTGCCGTGGCCCGAGCTGTGGATGTAGACCTCGCTGGTGCGGTAGCTAATAATTTTCGCTCCTTGGCGGGCGATGTTGTCCTTCAGTTTTTGCACGGTGAGTTCGTTACCGGGGATGATGGAGGAGGAGAGCAGTACGGTGTCGCCCTTCTTAAAGCGGAGCGTTTTGTGCGTCTTAGTGGCCATGCGCATTAAGGCGGCAAATTCTTCACCTTGGGCGCCGGTGGCGAGGACGACGATTTTATCTTCCGGATAATTGCCGATCTCTTGCGAGGGGATGATTGTCCCTTTTTTGACCTTGAGCATGCCGGCCTGGGTCGCCACCTCAACGTTGGTCTTCATGCTGCGACCCTCGATTACCAGCTTGCGGCCATATTTTTCGACAAAGCCGATGATTTTGATCATGCGCTCCAGCTGCGAGGCAAAGGTGCCGATGATCAAGCGCCCTTTCACGTTTTTGATAATCTCCTCGAGGTTCTTATGGGTCTCACGCTCCGGCACCGAAAAGCCGGGGTTCTCGATATTGGTCGAGTCGGTCATGAGGAGCAGCGTCTTTTCTTTATCAAACAGGGCGTAGCGCTGCTCTTCTTCCTCAGTCGGCTTGCCCCCCACCGCATCGAGGTCGAGCTTAAAGTCGCCGGGGTTCACGATGAGGCCGTGTGGTGTCTCGATGAGCACGCCGAAGGAGTCGGGGATCGTGTGCGTCACGCCGAAGAAGCGGACCGCGAGTTCGCCCAATTTAACCTTGCTGTCATTCTCGACCGTGACGAGGTTAAGCGCTGGTAAGTGAGGGAATTCGTCCTGGCGCTTTTTAATAAAAAGAGCGGTCAGATTGCGGGTATAGAGCGGCGGGTTGCCGATCTTGGACATGGCGTAGGGGATGCCGCCAATGTGGTCAAGGTGGCCGTGGGTCACAATGACACCCCGCACGCGCGCTTTGTTTTGTTCGAGATAGGTAATATCGGGGATAATGTAATCAACGCCTGGCGATTCTTCGCCGGGGAAGGCGAGGCCGATATCAATGACGACGATGTCGTTGCCGATCTCGATGGCGGTGCAATTTTTGCCAATTTCCTCGACGCCGCCGAGCGGGATAATGCGGATGTGGCCGGGGGCGAGCGGGGGTACCGGCTTGGTGCTCACGCGAGCCTCTGATTTTTCGGAACGGTCAGAACGGGGGTGGGAAGGTCTCATAAATAATGAATGATACTAAAATTTTTTAATAAT
>CAZMMP010000041.1:0-5387 GCA_964567425.1 uncultured Candidatus Saccharibacteria bacterium | reverse complement strand
AACCATCCATCTCAACCAAGATTTGGTTTAACGTTTGCTCTCGCTCGTCGTTACCGCCGCCCAAGCCTTGCCCGCGATGTCGGCCGATTGCATCGATCTCATCAATAAAAATAATCGAAGGAGCTAAGCGTTTAGCAATCCGGAACAGATCGCGCACCCGACTAGCGCCGACGCCGACGAACATCTCCACAAAGTCAGAACCCGAGAGATACAAGAAGGGCACATGCGCCTCACCGGCCACCGCCCGGGCCAAGAGCGTTTTGCCCGTGCCCGGCCCACCCATGAGGAGAACGCCCTTCGGGATGCGCGCGCCGATGTCTAAAAACTTTTTTGGGTTCTTCAAAAAATCCACGATTTCGGACAGCTCTTCCTTGGCCTCTTTGACACCCGCCACGTCCTTGAAGGTAATCCGCTGCGTCATATCGTTCGGGTCAATGATCTTGGCCTTGGACTGACCAAAGCTAAAGGCCTGCATCGAGGCGCCACGCACCTGCTTGGTGATCAGCCAAAAAAAGAAGATCACGAAAACGACGGGCAAGATAAATGGCAATAAATTGAGCAACCAAAAGCCGACCCCCGTCGGATCTTCAATAGTCACTGCGACTTTGGCTAGTTCGGTCGGCGTCACTCCATAATGAGCTAAAGTCTCCGAGAGAGACGACTCAATTTCTTTTTTGGAACTTACTTTTTCACCTGTTGCCAACGTGACCTCGAGATTGTCACCGCGGACATCAATTTTAGAGACTTCGCCGGCACTAACTCGCCCCGCAAGCGCCGAAAGTGATACTTGTTTAGTGGCTGGCGCGCTACCGCTTAAAGCGGAGTAGAGACTCACAATAATTAAGATCACCAAGATACCGGCAATAATTTGAGCGCTCAATTGAGCCCACCAGGGCCGATTGGGTTTGCGTTTAGTGGTAGTCGCCATAGGGTATAGCGGCTATTATACTCGGGCAAGATGAAAAATACAGCCTATCTTCATTTTCGATCTCGATACTTGATAAGCCAGATGAGCCAGAGCACGCTATCCTTAATTACTTCCAACAGCCAGGGCACGGTCTCTGACAGCCATGGTTCGAGGGCGGCTAAAGCCACTCCGGCTACCAACAACCACAAATAAAACGCCACTGGCGCAGTCATAGACCCTCGAGTATACTCGAACGTATGAAAAGTCTCAAAGACCACTGGATTGTTAGCTTTCTCGATAATCTGCCCGACGGCTTTTTTACCCTCGATCGGGAGTGGCGCTATACCTATGTTAATAAAACGTTTGAAAAATATGAGAACGTCACCCGCGATCAGATCCTTGGCAAAGTAATGTGGGAAGCCTTCCCCACTCCCGATCTCCAGCGGACCAAGTATTTTTCTTATTACGAGCAGGCAATGACCAGTGGTCAGCAAGTAGCATTTGAAGAGATGGTGGATAGCAAGTGGTTTGAAGTCCGCGCCTTCCCCATCTCTGATGGCCTGGCGATCCTGTATCGCGATATCACCGACCGCAAACTAGCAGATGAACGTAAAGATGAATTTATCCGCCTGGCCAGTCACGAACTTAAGACGCCGATTACCAGCCTCCGCCTGTATGCCGAACTTCTCCTCGAGCAACTTGAGGACGACGAGGAAGATGCCGAGTATGCCCAGCGGATCATTGATCAATCAGACCGACTGACCAAACTGGTAACCGAAATGCTGGATCTCTCGCGAATGCAGCTGGGCAAGCTCCAGTTCAAAAAGCGGCCCTTCGACCTCGTTGAATTGGTTGAAGAAGTAGCGGCTCCCCTGCGCTCGAAAAGTGTCGCCCATAAAATTATTACCGACTACCAAGCCACTCAAGCCCTCGTCTACGGCGATCGCCACCGGATTATGGAAGTAGTCTCAAATCTCATCGACAACGCGCTTAAATATTCTCCCGGCAAAGAAAAAATCATCATCACCGTAACAACAACGGGAGAGAAAATCCGATTTTCCGTCCAAGACTTTGGCGTCGGGATTGACCCGGCCTATAAAGATCGTCTGTTTGACCGTTTTTACCAGGCACATGGCACCAAAGGCAAAAGCTTCCCCGGACTCGGCATCGGGCTTTATATTGCCAAAGCGATTGCCGACAAGCACGATGGCACCATCGAGGTCGAGAGCACTTTGGGAGCAGGCTCGACCTTTTCTCTCCTTCTACCGCGGCATATTCCTAAAAAATGAGCTCGATCCTTATTGTTGATGATGAGCCGGAGATTACCGAAGCGATTAAAGCAGTGGCAGAGCTTCATGGCCACCACGCGCTCATTGCCGATATTGAAACTTGCCGTTTTTTAACCGAACTCACGGCCGGCACCCTTAAACCCGATCTTATTTTGCTCGACATTCTTCTGTCGGGGAAAGATGGGCGCACTATTTGCCGAGATCTTAAAGCCCATCCCGCGACGCGCCACATCCCGATTATCATGATGTCGGCGTACCCTCGCGCAGCCCTCTCGGCTCATCAAGCTGGCGCCGAAGGCTTTATCGCCAAGCCATTTAAACTCAAAGAATTATTACGGCTGATCAACCGTCATCTTCCCTCCTCACCCGCAACAAGCAAGGATAATTAAAACGGCTAATCTCTCCGAGATTAGCCGTTTAAATGCGTTTGCGCCGCCTTCCCGCTTCCAACTCTTCTGAATTGAGATGGGGAGATGAAGAAAGTTGCGCAAACTACGTGAGGGGGACTACCCCGCGCCAGCCACCTGCTGGCACGCCGTTCGGACGGAAGGGATTATCTCCCACCGCCGCCAGGACCACCAAGATCCCGGCTGGTGACCAGAACACGCATCTTACGTGTCCTCCTCTGGGCTGCCCATTCTCCAACAAGCAGCCGACTATAGACAATCTCGCCGCGCTCCGTGCGGGCGAGATTGGGAGCGCACTTCTTCATCCCAGACTCCGGCAAGTTCTGCAGGTTACTAATGGTTGAGTGACCAAATCTAGTGATAGATAATACCCAGTAACATGAAGCTGCAATTAACTAGTGCGCAAGGCGCTGCCTCCACGCAACGTCTGCACAATCGCAATGAGGACGATCGAACCAATGAGCGCCACCACAAAGCTATACAGATTAAAGCCGGTCACCGCCGAGGCGCCGAAAAAGTTCATGATCGTGCCGCCCAAAAAGGCGCCAATCACGCCCACCACAATGTTAAGCACCAATCCCTGCTGCGCATCCGTGCCCATAAGGAGCGAGGCAATCCAGCCCACCAACGCCCCAAAGATGACCCACAAAAGAAGATTCATAAAAGATGTGATTAAGCCTGCTTTTTAATAATCTCGACTCCCGAAGCTTAGCTGAACCAAATAAAGATTTAGTGAAAACGGGGGGTATAAAAAAGCTACCTCTCCTCAAGGTAGCTTATACCGTGCTTATCGTTGACGCCCTCTTCAGAACAACAGAGGAAATACCCGCCTCACTCTTCCCTCGTCATAACACTTTACCACCCGCACTCCTCCCTCTGCATCAGTCTGAAAACCAGATAAAATGGGTTGATGAAATTTTCGCCTACCCTCACGCCGTCGTTCAACCGCCGACGGATTTCGGCCAAGGCGACGATAGATTCTCCACCCAAGCCTTGTGTTTTGATGTAGTACGCGAGCCTTAGGGGGGCGATAGGAGTAACACCCTCGGACCAAGAGCACTTGCCGATCATCCTTTTGTAAAGCAGTGGCCCAAGCCACCGGCAGGGCCACTTGCTTATAACAATCGGAGCGACCACATCCGCACAAGAGAAAGACACTCATCTATTTGCTCCTCAAAAACCCATCTTCTGCCGTCCCGGCAGATCTATAGTTCATTGTAGAGACAAACCCCAAGAAGTCAAAAACAAATTTGGTGGAGATGGTGGGAATCGAACCCACGTCCGAGAAAATAAACGAAAAGCGTTCTACGCGTGTAGGTAACTTTGTGGTTTTAAACTCAAGCGATCAGAAGTGACCGAAAGTCGTTTGAGTCGAGTTTCTGTAGGTTAAGCGATTATCCGAAACTCGATAAGCGCCGATCCGGCAAAAGATAACACCCACCTTCCCCTAGCCGGAGTCTAGGAAAGCAGATGCCTTCTTACGCTAACGCGAGAGAAGGAGTGAAGTATGGCGAAGCCACACCTCGTTCAGATGAGTTTGCACTTATCTGGGTGCGCATAGTTTTGCGAGTTGTGCGCAAGCTCGACGCGCGGCTCTCCGCCGTTTGACTCGTCTAAGCCGATCATCCCCGTATTAAAATTGTTTCAACGTGCGATCAATCTGCCGTTTGGCATCACGCGTCTTCACTGCTTCGCGCTTATCAAACTTCTTCTTACCGCGAGCAATCGCCAAATCCAGCTTTACCCGACGCCCTTTATTATATACTGAAATTGGGATAATTGTCAAACCCTTTTGGTGTTCCACCCCGGCCAATTCACCCAATTCTTTTTTTGTTAACAGAAGACGGAGACTGCGATCGGGCGTAAAATCAACTGGCACATTACCCGCTTGATACGGTTGTAGAGACGCTCCCACTAAATAAGCCTCTCCTCCCCGAATGATTACGTGGCTCCCAAGTAAGGTGAGCTTCCCCGCTTTGATCGCTTTTACTTCGTGGCCGCGCAAGTCTAACCCCGCTTCATAGTGGGCGAGGAGCTCATAATCAAACCGAGCTTTTCGATTTTCGGCAAACGCGCTCATTAATTGCATTCTACACCAAGACTTGTATAATGTCGCTAAGCAACAAAAAGAGGTCGATTTATCAGTTTTTATTTTTGCGCATTATGTCAAACGAACGAGGATTCGGCGCTGGCGCAGTTATCGTTATCGTCGCCCTGATCCTGATCATTGGTGGCTACATGTACTACTCGAGCAAAAAGGCCGGAACGGAAACAGCCACGAGCACGGCTGACGTAACCCTCCCGGGTGCCGATAACTTGGCAACACCGGTCGGCACTGACGGTCTCCCGGGTGATACGGGTACTACCACCGCGAGCACTACCGCTTCGACCAGCACGACTGCTACGACCGGTACTACCACCGCTAAATAAATTTATTCTTCGGTTTCAAAAACATCCGCCGAGCTGGTGGATGTTTTTGTTGGTGAGCTCGTCGCAGTAGTGCTTGCGCTCGAGCTGGCCAAATCGGCCGTGGTCACCAAGCGCGGGAGCGAACTTGAGCTGGTAGGGAGCGGAGTAAACACCGCGAGTGGTAGCATCTCACGTCGCTCGTGACGCCGCCAGATAATCAAACTGACAAAGACAGCTAATCCTAAGAGCGCTAACCCCAGCGGCTTTTTCATACCTGCCAGTATACACTACACAAAAAAACAACACCCGGGAGGAAATCCCCTCGGGTGTTTCGTAGTCTCTTACTTATACATACGGACTGAATCCTGCGATAAC
>CAZMMP010000040.1:1266-5619 GCA_964567425.1 uncultured Candidatus Saccharibacteria bacterium | reverse complement strand
GCCGGCTACTCCGCTGCGTTTCGCCGCGAGGCCGGAGCGGCGGGCAAGGATACGCGCGGCATTTTGCGCCAGCATCAGTTTGATAAATTGGAGCTCGAGACGTTTTGCCTGCCCGAGCAGTCGCGCGAGGAGCAAAACTTTTTAGTGGCGATTCAAGAATGTTTGCTCGCTAAGCTTAAGCTGCCATACCAAGTGATCGCGGTGTGCACGGGCGACATGGGCTTCCCTGATTATCGGCAAATTGATATCGAGACGTGGTTGCCGGGACAGGGGAAATATCGTGAGACTAATACCGCAGATTTGACGGGCAACTGTCAGTCCCGCCGCTTGAACACCCGCGTTAAGCGCGCTGATGGCAAGACCGAGCCCGTGCATATGAATGATGCCACCGCGCTGGCGATGGGCCGGATTCTAATTGCGATTATCGAAAATTATCAGCAGGCCGATGGCTCGATTGCCGTGCCCGAAGTGTTGCAAAACTACCTTGGCAAAACCGTTATCAAAAAAAACGGCTGAACGGGAGCATCGCCGGCGCCGGTGGCAGTTGGCTGGCTTTTTGAGTACGCTCGCGGTGATTTTGCTCGGCAGTCTTTTTGTCGCCCATCGCCCGTCGCTTCTCATTAGTGATATTACGGTCAAGGGGACGGAATTAGTGTCACCCGAATCGGTACGAACTGTAGTCGAACAAAGTTTAAGCGGCAATTACGCCTGGCTCTACCCCAAGCGCCACGCCTGGTGGTATTCAGCCGAAGCGGTCGCGGACGCGGTGCGCCACGCCTTCCCTCAATTTTCGCGCGTGAGCGTGTTGCAAACGGCGGCAGCGGGTCTCTCGATTGAGGTGGCTGAGCGGGAGGCTAAATATTTATATTGCCTCGTGAGTTGTTACTTTATGGATGCGAGCGGTTTTGTTTTTGGACCAGCTGCTTCGTATTCGGATCACTTGTTTTTTGAATTTGGAACGCGAGTCGCGGCGAGCACCACTCCGATCGGGACGACTCCTCTACCAGCGGCCGACTTTGCCACTATTGTTGATTTGCGGCGACGATTAGAGCTTGGCTTGCCGAACGTCAACTCTTTGGCTGCGGCGCGGCTGTATCGCGTCGAGCCGCTGGCCGAGGGAGAGTATCAATTTTTAGCTGATTGGCCGAGCGTGGCTAGCTCCTCGCCCTTTGCAATTCGATTTAGTCGGGATGATGCGGCGGCGACGATCGCTTCCAGCTTGCTGTCGGCAGTTACCTCCAGTGCTTTTGCTCACGATTGGCAGGAGGCACCGGGACGACTCATGTATCTCGATGCTCGCTATCTCCCCAAGATTTTTTACAAATTTGCTGAATAATTCGGTATACTAAGTCCACTATGGGGCGCTACATTCTCTGGACGATTTTAGCCGGGCTGGTCGGCGTCTTGGCGGCCTATGGTCTTTCAACTGGTGCGGGAGTGGCTTATCGTGGTGTTCTTCATCGCAGTCAGCCGCTGGTGTACGTCTCTCAAACCTATCAAACGGCGGCGAGTCAGCTGGCGTCGTATTTTACTCCGGCGCCGCGGGTAGCCCTTGAGCGTCCGGCACCGCCCACTACCGGCAAGGCGATTATGATCGATTTGGCCGCCATGAAGCTAGAGCTCTACGAGGATGGCGATCGGGTCGGGGAGCTCCCGGTGCTCGCTCGGGGCCGCGACGGTACACCCTGGGAGACGCCTTCGGGCAGTTATACCATCATGACGAAAGAGCCGAAACATTTTTCCTCGATCGGCAAAGTGTGGATGCCCTCCTCAATGCAGTTCTTTGGTAATTTTTTCATCCATGGGTGGCCAGAGTATGAGAGCGGGCAGCCAGTGCCGCCGGGTTACTCGGGCGGCTGTATTCGTCTCTCTAATGATGCGGCGGCTCGCGTTTACCAATTTGCTGAAGTGGGGACGCCGGTCTATATCTATAATGCGAGCGAACATGCTGACTTAGCCACCAAGCACTACGAAGTCACCGCGGCCGCGACGGTACCCGCTAAGGTAACGGCGGCGAGCTATTTGGTCGCCGACCTTGATAGTGGTGAAGCGTTGCTCTCTAAAAATCCTACCCAGGCGCTCCCCATTGCCTCGATTTCTAAATTAATGACGGCGCTCGTTTCGCTCGATGCGATTAATCAGTATGAGACGGTGACGGTCTCCAAGCGAGCGGTCGCCACCGAAGGGACGAGCGGTAATCTCAAGGTCGGGGAACAAATCGAGGCGGGTAATCTCCTCTTCCCGTTGCTCTTGGAGTCCAGTAATGATGCCGCTGAAGCGCTCGCCGAGCACTACGGTCGAGCTGCTTTCATTGCCCTCATGAACCAGCGAGCGCGAGCGATTGGTCTCACCGACACTCACTTTGATGATCCCTCCGGCCTTTCGCCGCGCAACGTCTCGAGCGCTAACGATCTGTTTAAGCTGGCTCGCTACTTAGTCAATTCCAAACCCTACATTTTTAACGTCTCGGCCACGCTTGGGCGCAGCACCGTCAATCATCATTGGGTTAACGATAATGACACGCTTGATCTCGCGTACTTTTTGGGCGGTAAGAATGGTTTTACTGATGAGGCAAAGCAGACAATGCTCTCCACCTGGTCTTTGCCCTTTTCGGTCACTGATAATCGCCGAATCGCTGTCATCGAGCTTGCGAGCCAAAATCGCAAAACTGATGCGGAAGCGCTCTTGGCGGAATTGAAAAAAGCGGTGGTGTATTTGCCCGGCCGAAGTGCGCCGGCTCCGGCTCCCGTGACCAAGGCTCCAGCGCCCTTGGCTCCCACCGCCATCGCTAATGCCGCTACGGTTTTGTTTGCTCGAGCGCCAGCGGCTCCTGCCGATCCAGTGACGACGCTAACATTTGTGGGCGACATCATGCTTGATCGGGGGGTTAAAAAATCGGTCGAGAAAAATGCGGCCGGTAACTACGACTGGTTGTTTGAGAACGTGCAATCGTTTGCTGATGCGGATATTTTGTTCGGCAATCTTGAGGGGCCAGCTTCGGATCAAGGGAAGAATGTGGGTAGTGAGTATTCGTTTAGGATGGATCCGGGGACTCCGGCCGTGCTCGCCCGCGCCGGTTTTGATGTGCTCTCGGTCGCCAATAATCATGCGGGCGATTGGGGAGTGAGTGCCTTTGCCGACACGGTTAACCGAGTTAAAGCGGCTGGCCTTTTGCCAGTCGGTGGGGACGAGGATGCGAGTAAAGCCGCCGGAGTTAAAATTATTGAAAAGAACGGCATTACGTTTGGCTTTATTGGCGCCTCGGATGTGGGGCCGACCTGGCTCGCGGCCGGCTCCTCCACTCCGGGCATTATGATTGCCAGTGACGCCGCCTGGCCAAGCGTGATCCGGACCGCGGCTGCGCTTTGCGATATTTTAATTGTCTCGTATCACTTTGGTGAGGAGTATCATGCCGAACCAACTGCCCGGCAACAACAATTAGCCCACCTTGCGATTGATAACGGAGCGCGAGTGGTGGTGGGGCATCACCCGCATGTGGCCGAGCCGGTGGAGCGCTATAAAGATGGGATCATTGTTTATAGCTTGGGCAACTTTATTTTCGACCAATATTTCTCACCCGAGACGATGGAAGGGCAGGTACTTAACCTTAGCTTCAGTGGTAAGGAGTTGACCGAAGCCGCGACCAGTTCTGTCCTCCTCGACCCAGCCTTTAAACCCTCGCTCCGGGACTAGGAAAAGCTTTTGTGCTAGCCTGGGAGCGTGAAAAACTTTTGGACCAAACTAAAAAAGCCGATTATGGTGCTGGCGCCAATGGCGGACGTGACCGACGCGGCGTTTCGGCGCGTCATCGCCAAGTATGGACGGCCCGACGTGACCTGGACGGAGTTCGTCTCGGCCGATGGACTGTGCCACGCTAATGGTCGGGCGCGCTTACTGAAAGACTTGACGTATTCAGCGGCCGAGCGGCCGATCGTGGCGCAACTTTTTACCAGTCATCCGGAGAAGCTGGAGCAAGCGGCGGCGCTCGCGCTTAGCCTCGGCTTTGATGGCGTGGATATCAACATGGGTTGCCCCGACCGCTCGATTGAGAAACAGGGGGCTGGCGCGGCCTTGATTAAAACTCCCGCCCTCGCGCGCGAGCTCATTAAGGCCGCCAAGCGGGGAGTGCAAAATCAGATCCCGGTCTCGGTTAAAACTCGTCTGGGTTACAATAAAGATGAGCTTGAGACTTGGCTCCCCGAGCTTTTGGCTGAAGCGCCGGCGGTGGTGACGCTCCACGCCCGGACTCGCAAAGAGATGTCTAAGGTGCCGGCCCGCTGGGAGCGGGTGGCGCGGGCGGTGGAGATCCGCAACGAACAGGGGAGTGAGACGCTCATTTTTGGTAACGGCGAT
>CAZMMP010000040.1:0-1166 GCA_964567425.1 uncultured Candidatus Saccharibacteria bacterium | reverse complement strand
GGTTTTGACGGCGCTCATGAGCTCCGAGCCAAGCTGATGGAGACGGCGAATGCCAGCGAGGTGGAGCAGCTGGTAGCTCGTTACTTATCCACTCGCTAGTGCTTGCTAAATCGGATCCCTAAGCTAGTATTAATGGTGGAGTTTGGCAGGACGTTGTTTTTATCGTTGCTCACTCGGTCGCGCATCGAGGAGCAGTAACCTGTCCCGAAACGGTGCTCTAAGGAGACCCCAGTCATGAACGTTGAGATCATGAACTACTAAGTTTCAGCGGAGTCTCGAGAAGAACTGACTGCTCCGGGCAGTCGAAGCCCGTCCCCTGGTTCAAGCACTAGACGGACGGGCTTTTTTGTTGTGTTGTTTTAAAGTACTTGACAAGATTAATCTGGTCTGATAGGCTATTGGGCAGACAGTAATTAGGTCGGATCGGGCGTGAGCTCGGCACCTGATTACACCAGAGGGTTCCTTACTTGGAGGTCATCCAATGTGGATTCGCGGCAGTCCGAACCAGGGAAGCATGGTCGCCCTCGTTGGGCATAAAAAGAATACCACCACCGGCACGAGCGGCGGCGCGCGCGCGGGCATGTAGCCCCGCGGCCAGCGACACCCCGTTTTTGGCCCATATTTGTCTAGAGCAGCTGGGCCGGAAAGGAACGGATCCGATGGCTAAGTATGCATCGGGTTTTGGTTAGGGATGAGACATCTAATTTTTAAGAGGCGGGATCCTAAGAGGAACCGCCTCTTTTTTTGTGCTTAATTTTCGACTATACTGGCGGAATGGCAGACGTTACTCTCTATCGCAAATACCGACCTAAAAATTTTAACGAAGTGGTGGGTCAAGAAGCGGTGGTCAGTGTGCTCCAAAGCGCTGTTGCCGCCGGGGCGCCAGTTCATGCCTACTTGTTTGCGGGCTCCCGCGGTACGGGCAAAACGAGCGTGGCGCGGATTTTGGCACGAGAGCTCGGCACGTCGGTTAATGATTTGTATGAGATTGACGCCGCCTCCAATCGCGGCATTGATGAAATTCGGGAACTGCGCGAGGCGGTGCGCACGCTGCCGTTTGATTCGCGCTACAAAGTCTACATTGTGGACGAGGTGCACATGCTCACCAAAGAGGCGTTTAATGCGCTGCTTAAGACTTTGGAGGAGCCGCCAGAGCATGTCATTTT
>CAZMMP010000039.1:0-5785 GCA_964567425.1 uncultured Candidatus Saccharibacteria bacterium | reverse complement strand
GAACAGACAAACATGACAGTGGCGGGTTCGGGCACAATGGGCGTCCCCGAGACTACCACATCATCGAACGTGATCGTCCCAGTATCGGTCGTCCCTCGCCCCCAGATGTGGAGGTTAACCAACGAGTTGTTCTCCGCGGCAACCGGGAGCTCGAATGAACGAAACTCCCAACCGCCAGCTGGTTGATGGGCGAAATTCTCGAGGGCTTCCCCCACCACAAAGTGATCAGTAGACCAGCCAAACCAACACGCATCATCGGGAGCCGGCAACGCTGCGTCCACCTTCACCCAAAACGAGAGTGAAATCTGGCTGTAGCCCACAGTCGAGAATCCGGTCAGTAAGAGCGAATCGAGGTTGGCCGGCGCGCTGATTTGGGCCGCCTGACTGCCCGAGTGAGCGTCGGAGCTAATTGTCCAACTGCCCCCAGCCTTGCTCCAACGAGAGAAGCCGTGCTCAAACCCACTTTTCCAAACCACCGCCCCTTGTCCGCTCCCCGCTGCTACCAGCAGGACGGACAAAATCAGTCCATTCTGCCTCATGATATGTCCTCCCTATCCTTGCTATAAGGAACTTCGCCACTTCCTTGGCGAGTAGGCCTGCGAGTACCCCGCAAGTTCAGCCCTTAATAATACATATCTAACTCTTGTTGTCAACGGAGAGTATGGAAATAGCCGGACGTTCGAAGAACGTCCGGCTAGATTACTCTTAGGCGGCTAGCTGGGAGTAAGAATGGCGATACTCTTTCCAAAAATCTTCTTCCTCCACCGACAACTTGACCCCAGCTTCCATTTTGGCAACGAGAAACCGGAAAGCAAGTGGCACGTAGCCTTGTTTGACCAAGGAGTGATACTGATTGCTGCGTGGTAAACCGGAAACTAGCGGCCAATGAAAATCGAGTTCGATCACCGTTTCGATGGCCCTTCTTTCAGTAACACGTTCTTTAAAGTAACGCTCCCACTCTGCTAGCGTTTGAGGGATCTCTCCCACCATCGTTGCTCCACATTGAGCACAGAAGTTACCCGACCGAGCATTAGCACATCCTCTTGGACAGTTTCGGACCCTCGTAGCAACAGCAACGGGAATAAGAGTTTTAAACCCTTGCCACAGGCCGATGGCTGCCAGAAGAGTAAGAACAACAATTCCTGACGCCAGCATGCCCGCTTCAGCATTATCCACAAAACACCTCCTGCTATGAATTAAAAACAAAGATCAGTTTTTCCTCAACAACTTTCAATAATAAACAAAAACGACAGGGAGTCAATGCTACAAAATCGTCGAGGAGCAGCTCATGTCCCCTTTGCCAATGATTTGGTGATCGGGACTCTTGTAGTATTTATAATCCTGTGCTTTTTCAGCGTGGACGATTTCCACAATCCGCTTTACTAAATTTTTTGGGCTGGGGTCGAAGATTACCCGCTCGCTCGGGCGATGACCTTTGACCATAATATCTTTGATCACCTCATCGGTGAGCCAGGGACCCTCCAAAACGCCGATCAGTTTACCGTCCTCGAAAGCGATCGTAAACTCGTTGATGGTACCAACACGGCCACAGCCGATGAGTACGGCATCCGATGAGCGCGTGAGCATTAAGTTGCGCCCGGAGTAGCCAAAACCGGTGTAGACAATTAAATCCATATAGTCGAGCGGCAAGCCATACACTTCAGTATGTTCGCGCTCGGTCGAGGCTGGTGACATCCCCACCGAAAAGCCCCCGGCCTCCTTGCAACCCGCCGCCACCCAGAGCGGGAAGCCGGTGGTCGCACCAGAAACGAGCACGGCGCCCTGGCGCGCCACTTCTCCACCCAACTCTTTTGCCAGCGCCAACGCATTCGGCCCGCAGTGGCCCGTTTCCGCTGCGCCAGAGATGCAGATCTTGAGCTGGAGATGATTATGCTTGTGGAGTGATTCCGCCATTGGTTGCGATTATTGTAGCACGTCACTAAAACTCGAGCTCAACGCTGTCGCCAAGCTCGGGCACCCGCGCATCAAGCGCCAGATAGTCCCGGATCTTTTGCGCCAGATACATTGAAGACTTTGCTTCGCCCATCACCACAAACACGCGCTTAGCGGTGTCAGCGGTATGGCGAACAAACTCAAGCAGATTGTCTGAATCTTTGTGGGCCGAATAACCACTAATACTCTCCACCCGGGCTCGCACCGGCACCTCTTCTCCTAAAATAACCACACTTTTCGCCCCCTCCTCGAGCTGGCGGCCAAGCGACCCCGCCGCTTGATAGCCCACCAGCAATAAAGCATTCTTAGGGTCCGGCAAGTAGCGCTTTTCGTGATGAATGACACGTCCCCCATTAGACATCCCCGAACCAGCAATAATGATCTTGCGCCCCGCCACCTCGGCAATCGCCTTCGACTCATCGGTGGTAAGCGTAGGGTGCAGTTGGGGAAACGAAAAAATCCCGCCCTGCCCCGCAATGGCTGGCGCTACGCCGGGATTGAGGTAGGTTTTAGCATATTTTTTGTAAATCGCGGTAACGTTGATCGCGAGTGGCGAATCGATGTAAACCGGCACCAAGGGTACCCGCGAAGCCTCCATCATCTCCTCGATCTCATAGAGCATCTCTTGCGTCCGCTCGATCGAGAAGGCGGGGATCACGAGCGTACCGCCGTGGCCAAGCGTATTTTCAATCACGTCCTCAAGCTTCTCTTTACGAGCCTGGCGATCCTCATGATTGCGATCGCCGTAGACACTCTCCATCACCACATAGCTTGCGTCCGAAACCCATTCCGTATCCGCCAAGAGCGGGGCGGGCGAATTGCCGAGATCGCCGGTAAACAATATTTTTTTACCATTCCAGACCAGCTCGACCATGGCTGAACCGAGGATATGTCCCGCATCTTTAAGGATGACGGTAAAGGCACCCAGCTTGATGGGGTCATGATACTGATAAACCTGCCACTGACTCATTGCTTGCGTCACATCGGCTTCGCGATACAAGAGAGATTGATGGGAATTGTGAGCCTCCTTCTCCAGCACACCCAAACTGTCGAACAAGGAGAGTTCGGCCATCTCTTTGGTCGGCGGCGTGGAGTAGATGGTGCCCCGAAACCCTTCGCGCACCAGTTTAGGAATCCGGCCGACGTGATCAAGATGCGCGTGCGTCACAAATAGCGCGTCGATCGTTTTAGGGTCATAGGGAAACGATTCGCGGTTTTGCGCTTCGGCCACGTGGGAACCCTGAAATAACCCGCAATCAATCAAAATTTTCTGCTCATTGGTCTCGAATAAAAAATTAGCGCCCGTCGCTGTGCCAGTACCGCCACAGAAAGTAAGTTTAGCTTTCATCTTGCGCTCTAGTATAGCAGAAATCCGCCCAAGGGCGGATTTCTGCGAGGCTAAGTGGAGCTATTTACCCTAGAATCAAGTTCTAGGTGGGTTCCCGCAATCCAACACCAAGGCGTTGGGTATATGAGGATCCCGATGTAAATGTTTGATCTAGATAATACCCCAAATAACCTCTGCGCTAATTATACACCTACTCCAAAATGCCGTCCAAGTTTACGTCGTAGAGAATTTGTTCTTGAACCAAGCGGTAGTCGACGAGTTCAGCGGGAGTAAACCAGTGAGCAATCTCTTGCTTCGCTTCAGGCACCGTACCGCTCGCATGGACCAAATTGCGCACCGAGCGGTTGTCCCCATCGGAGACGACGTAGCTATCGAGCACGAAATCACCGCGGATGGTGCCAACATCAGAAGTCAACGGTTCCGTCCCGCCCGTTAGTTTGCGCACAATCGCCACTGCATGGGCCCCCTGCCAAACCATCGCCACGACCGGCCCACTGGTGAGATACTTCTTGAGTCGCTCCAGCACCCGAGCGGTGATCTCGAGCGGATCACGCGACGGTGGCTCCATCCCTTTGTCTAAGTAACTTTTGATCGACTTCTCCCCTGTTACCCGCCGCCAGTTAGGGTCGAGGGTGTAATGCTGTTCAACGTGCTCGGGAGTAGGGACGATAAATTTGAGTCCTACTAACTTAAGCCCGGCTCGTTCATACCGCTTAATAATTTCGCCAATAAGACTACGCTGAACACCGTCAGGCTTGATGAGCACGAGCGTCCGCTCGGCTTTGGGATGAGTTTGCATGGCCCCACTATACTCCTCTCGCCAGGAAAAAGAAAAGGTGTTTACGCTTCCGTTAACACTTGCGGCACGTCCTCGGTAATCGCAATCGTGTGTTCAAAGTGAGCGGCGAGTGAGCCGTCGGCAGTAGTGACCGTGTAACCATCGGGGTCAAAAATAACCTCGCCGGAACCAAGAGTAAACATCGGCTCGATGGCGAGTACCATCCCCGGCTTTAATTTTTCACCCGTGCCGCGAGTGCCAAAGTTGGCAATATGCGGCTCCTCGTGGACTTTGTGGCCGACGCCATGACCGCCGAGTTCGGTGACCAGCCCCAACCCTTCGCGCTTGGCAAATTCTTCTAAATAGGCACCGATGTCACCAAGCCGATGCCCGGGCTGACACAGGCGAATCGCTCCCACGAGCGCCTCTGCGGTCAGTTTAATCAGTCGGGCCGCCTCTCGCGTTGGTTCGCCAACGCTAACCGTGATCGCCGCATCAGTAAAAAGTCCGCCATGTTCAAGGCCAAGATCAAGCGACACCACATCTCCCATGTTAAATGGCTCGTCGTTCGGGATACCGTGGACAATGCAATTATTAGTTGAGACGCACAGGGCGGCCGGATACGGGCCCGGCGCTCCGGCGGCGCGATAGTGTAAAAAAGAGGGGCGGTCACCGCCCTCGGCAATGAGTTCGCGGGCGCGCGCGTCAAGCGCGCGCCCGCTCAGGCCCGGTTTTACTTCCCCCGCGAGCGTCACTAAAATGCGGGCTAATCGCTGCCCGCCGTCTCGCAAAATCTTAATCTCCTCGCTGGTTTTTAGTTTCATAAACTTTCAACAATTTCCTCGTGCACCGCTTCAATGCTTTGCTCGCCATTGATCCGTCGCACTCGATACCGCTCGTCAGATTCGAAAAAGTGGATTGCCGGCCTGACCTCGCGATCAAACCAGGCCAAACGCTCGGCAATATCAGCCGGCACATCGTCCGCTCGCCCTCGCGCCGTGAGCCGCTCTCGCGCCCAGGCCGGGCCGACGTCGACCCACAAAATCGTGACTGGTCGCCGACGATAGAACTGAAAAGCAGAGTCAAGCGCCTGGGCCTCAAGCTTACTCCGCGGTGCGCCATCAATTACCACGTGCTCACTTCCCTTTAACTTTTTAACCAAAAGATCAGTCCAATTCCAGACCGCTAAAAAGTCGGGCAACAGCGCCCCCTCCGCCAACGCCGAGGCCACCAAGCGGCTGGTCGCCGTATGCTTACTAGCTAAGGCCCGGAACCGTTCTCCGGTCTCAAGATAGAGACGCGGGCGGCGCGGGTCGCGCTCTTTTAAATACTGGAGCAGGAGATCGGCCTGAGTGCCCTTGCCGCAGCCCGAGCGCCCCATGAGCACGAAGGTTTGCGGAACTGATGACATGGAGAGGTCTAAAGATACGTGATAAGAACTACCGCCGAAGCCAGGAAGAAGAGCAACGCGACCCCGAGCAGGATCTGGTTGACTTTAGCCTCGTCTTGGATGCCGGTGAGCTTCATGGTAAGACGAACCAACACTCCACCGGTCGCAACCGGACGCATGCCGCCATAGCCGTAACTGTAATTGTTCTCACCCGGATTAAATTCAACATCAGACATGGCTTTATACTAGCACAAGCGAGGCGAGGCCACCAAACAAACCAGTCTAGTACTCGCGCATCGAGAGCTGGGCGTCGATC
>CAZMMP010000038.1:0-6049 GCA_964567425.1 uncultured Candidatus Saccharibacteria bacterium | reverse complement strand
AAAATAACTTAACCTCGAGCGTTTTGCGCTCGGAGATCGACCGTCTGCTCGGCAACAAAGATTTATTAGAGAAAATGAAGCAAGGAGCCAAAAGTTTTGCCCGTCCCAATGCCGCCCGTCTCATTGCTGAAGAAATCATAAATCTCGCCCTCGCCCACGAGGCCTAAATCAGCTATAATAGCTTATATGGCTCCCCAAAAGCCGATTGTCCGGTTTGCGCCCAGTCCGACGGGAACGCTCCATACCGGCGGTGCTCGCACGGCGCTATTTAATTATTTATTTGCCCGCCAACAGGGAGGGAAGTTTATTTTGCGGATTGACGATACTGACCAGGCGCGCTCGACTAAGGAGTATGAGCAAGACATTGTAACTGGTCTTGCCTGGCTCGGCCTCGGCTACGATGAGCTCTATTATCAATCGCAGCGTCGCGAGAGCTACGAGCGCCACCTAAAGCAGTTATTACTGGAAGAGAAAGCCTATCTCTCTAAAGAGCCAGCTAAACCCGCCCGTCACGCTTCGCAAGGCGATGCGGGCGGGGAGGGTGGGGGATCGGTGGAAGTGATTCGGTTTAAGAATCCGCGCGAGACTATTACCTTCACTGATCTCATTCGCGGGGAGATCAGCGTGGACTCAAGTGATCTCGGCGACTTTGTGATTGCCAAGGATCTCCAGACCCCGTTGTACCACTTTGCTTCCGTGGTGGATGATTACGAGCTCGGCATTACCCATCTCATCCGCGGCGAGGATCACATCTCTAACACCCCCCGGCAGATTTTGCTCTGGCGCGCGCTCGGTGCCCCGTTGCCCCAATTTGCTCACTTGCCTCTCATGCTGGCGCCAGACCGCACCAAGCTCTCTAAACGTAAACACGCCAACATCGCCTCTATTAATGAGTTTATTAAACAAGGGTTTCTCCCCGAAGCTTTGCTCAACTTCCTCGCTCTTTTGGGCTGGAACCCGGGCACCGAACAAGAGATTTTCTCACTGGAGGAACTGATCAAAGTGTTTGATCTCAGTAAAGTTCAAAAAGGCGCCGCCGTGTTTAATCTCGAAAAATTAGAATGGTTTAATCGCGAATATTTAAAACGTCTTGACCCCGAACGGTTGATCACTCAAATTCGACAAGAGTTGCCGCGAGCCGATCACGAGCTGGCCACCCGCCTCGTGCCTGAGATTTTAAGTCGCATTACCACTTTTGGTGAACTCAAGGCGTTGGCTGAAGCGGGGGAGTTTGATTACTATTTTAACCCCCCACATCCAACTCACAAGCAACTGAAAACTACTACTCATTTAGCCCGAGTGACTGAACTAGTAAACAGCATCCCAGCTAATCAATTTACCGCTGAAACAGTTAAATCACGAGTCTGGGATTTTGCGACCGAAGTGGGGCGCAGCGAAGTGCTCTGGCCGATGCGCGTCGCCTTGACCGGCCGTGACAAATCACCTGACCCCTTTACCGTGGCGGCCATCTTGGGTAAAGAGGAAACAATAGCGCGCCTCGCTCATGCGCAAGGGCTTTAGCTTCACTTTCTTAGTCCTGGGGCTTTTGGCCGCCGCTTCGGTACGGGCCGATACGGTGAGTGACCTGCAAGCTAAAATTGACGCTCATACCACTCAAATCGCGGCGCTGGAAAAAGAGATCGCCGGCTATCAAAAGAGTCTCTCCAGCACTACCGCCCAAGCTGATAGCTTGAAGGGGGAATTGCAAACAATTGATCTCCAGGGTAAAAAACTCGCCGCCGATGCTGCCGTTACTCAAAATCAAATTGATAAAGCTAATTTAACTATCGAACAATTAGGCCTCGATATTGGCAAAAAAGACGCTTCCATTGAGGATTACGAGGCTAGTCTTGGGGAGTCTCTTCGCGAACTCGGGCAAATTCAACAAGTCTCGTTACCGGAGACCTTACTCTCGTCCACTCAATTTCAAGACTTCGCTGCTCAAGAAGAACGTCTGGGTGCCCTTGAAGCTAGGATCAACACCGAGATCGCTGATTTACGAAGCACTAAAGTTGCTCTCAACACTCAAAAAACCGCCACCGAAGCTCAAAAACGAACCCTAATGGCCTTGAGTACCAAACTAGCCGATCAAAAAAAGATTATTGATCAAAACCGAGCCGCTAAAAATACGCTTCTCAAGCAAACGCAGAACACGGAGGCAAATTACCGCCAACTTCTGGCTGATCGCCAAGCCCAAAAGGCCGCTTTTGAAGCAGAGTTGTTTAATTTTGAATCACAACTTAAAATCGCGATCGACAAATCTCGGTTACCCCAAGCGGGGAGTCGACCCTTGAGTTGGCCGCTCGCGCCACCCATCGTTATCACTCAATATTTTGGCAAGACAATTGATGCCGCTCGACTGTATGTTTCGGGTACCCACGGGGGGGTTGATCTGCGGGCCAGCGTCGGTACCCCAATTATTGCCGCTGCCGGCGGCACGGTGACCGCCACCGAAGATACAGTCACCCGCGCTGGGTGCCAATATGGCTATTGGGTGCTGCTTGAGCACCCCAACGGCCTCTCAACCATTTACGGCCACTTGAGCTTAGTGAAAGTGGCACCCGGCGAAAAAGTGCGGACAGGGGATCTCCTCGGCTACTCCGGCCAAACGGGTTATGCCGAAGGGCCGCATCTCCATTTTGGGGTCTACGCCACGCAAGGCTTGCGACTGGTAGCTAATGCCGCTACCTTGGCCCCCAACCCCAGCAAATCAATCTGCCAGGGCATCCGAACCGTCGCCGCCGACCCTAAAGCTTATCTCGACCCTATGCTATACTTACCAACATTATGACCCCTCACAATAAGCAACGAGGATTGATTAAATTGATTGTCATTGTTATTATCGGCATTCTGATTTTAAGCTACTTTCGCTTCGATATTCGCCGCTTGGTTGAAGATAAGCTAACTCAAGAGAATTTAGCGTATGTCTGGGGGTGGATTAAGACCACCCTGACCTATCTTTGGAACCTTATTCAGCCGGTAGTAAGCCACGTAAGTCAAAATTTGACAAACAAGTAAAACATTGTAGGGTATTGACAGCGAAGTCAGGCTGTGCTAGACTTAGACTGTCAGAAGCTAAAGATGGCCCAGTAGGGCCGTTTTCTTTTGACGCACTATTCCTACAATTCTACAAATAGGCTTGGCAAGCCTCATAGTGGCAGGTTCTCAATTTACGAACGGACCCGCTACGACGACCCCAACAGTTGATCCTGCGCCCATCGTCATGGCCAAAGCCACGACCAAGGCGCCCAGCATTACCGACATGATCACTGCCAAGGCTCACGAGGCTGGAGTCAACGCCAATACCGCTTTGAAGATCGCGTATTGCGAAAGTACGTATCGCCAGTTTACTGAAGACGGCAACGTTCTCCGGGGCGAGCACAATAAGGCCGACGTGGGTATCTTCCAAATCAACGAGGAGTACCACTTAGCCAAAAGCCAGTCGTTGGGCTACGACATCTACAGTACGACCGGCAACATCGATTACGCGATCTGGTTGATGCAGCACGAGGGGACGAGACACTGGCACTGGAGCCAGCCGTGCTGGGGAGCGAAGTAAAAATACTCAAACAAACAAACACCACCTCCTTAAAGCGGAGGTGGTGTTTGTTTGTGCGACATTTTGGTATACTAACAGACGATGAAGAAAACGATCTGGACCCTCGAGAAGCTGAAGCAAGGTTTCGCCAAATTCCACGCCGAGCACGGACGCTACCCGACCAGCCATGAGATCGACGCTTACCCGCACCTGCCAAGCTCCAGGCAGATCCAGCGACGCTTTGCTGGTGGTTTGCCGGCCCTACGTCAAGAACTTAAATTAAGCGGCCCTCTCGACTTTACCAAGGGAGAATACAGTTCTGATCGAGCCCGGACTATTAATAAGCGCGGCTATGCAGCCGAAACGGAGGTCTATACCGCTCTCATCAAACACTTCGGCAAGATCTGCGTCCATCGGGAATATCTCTTTAGCGATGACGGGCGCAGTCGCACCGACTTCCTGGTCTACCACGAGGGCGGGTCCTTTGCGGTTGACGTCTTCTACCCTAAAGATTATTACACCCTGATTGGCTGCATTAACAGCAAGCTTAAAAACTGGCGGGGAACAACACTGGATACCTTAAAGACACCGCTGATCTTCTTGATGATGAATGAAGCGATACCAGCCAAGAGAGTAGAACAATTCCTCGAACGTAAGAAAAATCCGCTAGCCCCGCACCAACAACTCCTGACGCCAATTCAATTTAAAAGCTTCTATCGAAAGCTAAAACCCTTGCGGTCGGGGATTAAATAGATATATGTCGCACAAATTATATGATTAAAAGATATATTGTACGACGTTGTAGCTATTCTTAAAACAACCACTCCCCTTCGCCTTTAATATTGAAAGCGTTCAAAGTGGAGCTGTTCGCGCGGTACGCCCGCCGCGATAAAATGTTTGATCAAATGATTCATCATCGCCCAGGGCCCGCAGACATAAATTTCGCGCTCGCGATAATCTACGACCAAGCTCTCGATCTTCTCGAACGAAAGCAAGCCGGTTAGGTAGTGAGCGTGGAGGCGGGAGAACTGTTCTAACTCCCCTCTTAAAGCGAAGTCAGTCTCGGTTTTGGCAGCATACATCAAAACAACATCTATATCTTTTTTAGTCAACTCTTCGGCTAAGGCGCGAATGGGGGTAATACCAATGCCCCCGGCAAGGAGCAAGAACTTATTTCGCTTCGCCTCACGCGCTGTAAAGATACCCAGAGGCCCATCAATAATTACCCGAGTCCCCGGCCGAAGCTCGGGAATACGCCTGGTGAAGTCACCCGAGGCTTTGATGCTAAAACGAATCCCCTCGCTGGCAGGAGCCCAGGAGAAGGAAAATGGATGTCCCCACCAAAAGCCACGTTGCAAGAAATAAATATTGGCAAATTGGCCCGCTTGCCAGCGAAAACGCCCGAGCTCGCGACCGGTGAGATATACCGAGCTGACATCTCCCGTCTCTGTTACTACACGCTCGACCCGGAAGCGGTGGCGCTTAAAGAGCCACAGTGGTCGCAGAAAGCGATAGGAGAGAAAAACTCCAAAGACAAAGAAGTTCAAAATAAACCAGTAATAGAGACCGGAGCCGGCCACCAAATCTCCCGACTTGGTCTCGTGACCAAAGACTAGGATGATTGCTACGTAAATTAAGAGATGGAAGGCGTACCAACGCTCGTAGCGCAATCGACGGCGAATGGGAGGCAATGAAGCTAGGATCACCGCCACGAAAATAATTAAGGCGAGAAAAGCGTTAAAAACATCCTCCCAGCTAAAGAAATCTAAAAATTGCTTTGTAGCGGCAACCTCGTTAGCGCCCGCATGGCCGAGTGTTAACAAGAGCGGGTGGAGAACAAAGAGAGCCAATACCCCATACCCAATCCAGCGATGCGGCCGGATTAATTTATCCATGCCGAAGGCCTGTTCCAAGGGAGCGATTCGGCCAATTAACGCTAGTTGAACTAAAATTAATAGCTGGCCCAGGAGACCCGCTAAGCGGCCGAGAGCAATTAAAACTCCGTCACTCCCCAACCGCCACAACTCGCCCGAGCCACCTGTCCACCAAAAGTAACTAACTGCTACTAGGTTAACAATAAATAAAAAGTAGAAAAAATATTTTCTCATCCGTAAATTACTGCGTTTTTTCAATTACCCACCAGGCGCTGTAGCAGGCAAAGACAAAGAAAATAAGCGAACCGACAAATGACCAGATCCAGGGCATTAAGGGACTAGCGAACCACAAAGGTCGCTTTAACCGTAATCATCACGTCCTTATCGATGGTCGAGGTGTCGTATTGACCATAGTCAGAGACTTCGACCGAGTTGGGAGGCAAGACTTGCACCACGCCAGAAGCTGCCGACTTAAGCACTCCCACGGAGCGGCCGCTAGAGCTTGCCAGTTTCTCGGCTCGAGCCTTAGCATCTTTCACCGCATCCTCAAGCAGACTCACTCGTCGTTCAGCGGGTTTAGAGTAATAATTCTTCGGCGCTCCGGGTGAAAGGATCACCCCCTGATTAATCCCTCCTT
>CAZMMP010000037.1:3611-6349 GCA_964567425.1 uncultured Candidatus Saccharibacteria bacterium | reverse complement strand
GTGACGCTGGAGAACGCTCCCCGCCTCATCGCGGCGGGCGCTAATCAGTTAGTGATCGGCTCAGCCATTTGGCAAGCCGCTGACCCGATCGCCGCGATCAAAGAATTTCAAAAATTGGTGGTATGAAAAATAAACTCTTACTAAATACCTCTCGGAGCGCGACGGCGCGACCTGCCCGCAATGCTACGCAAAGCGTTGCAGGCGGGGAGCAGGGACGAGCCAGTCCGGCGAGAGCCCGTGGTATTTTGTAAGAGTTTTATTTTTTAAAGTATGACTTTAACTGACGACAAAATTAAGCTGCTCGAGAATCAGGCGCTCAAGATCCGGCGTTCGATCATTGAGATGCTCTTGGCAGCAGGCTCGGGTCATACCGCCGGTCCCTTGGGCATGGCCGATATTTTTACCGCGCTTTACTTTCAGCTGCTTAAGCACAACCCGCACGACCCCCAATGGGAGGAGCGGGATCGGCTCGTGCTCTCAAATGGCCATATTGCTCCGGTGCTCTACGCCACGCTAGCGCATGCGGGTTATTTGCCGGTTGAGGAATTAAAAACGTTGCGCAAATTCGGCTCGCGGCTGCAAGGCCACCCGCATCGAGAATGGTTGCCGGTTCTGGAGACCAGCTCTGGCCCCTTGGGCGAGGGGCTTTCCCAGGCGGTGGGGATGGCGCTGGCTGATCGGATGGAACGGGGGCGCTCTAGTGATCGCTGGTTTTATTGCCTCACGGGCGACGGTGAGCTTGATTGCGGCGAAATCTGGGAGGCGGCGATGCTGGCCGGTCGCGAGCGGCTCCACAATCTAATTGTTATCGTGGATCGTAACAACATCCAGATCGACGGCTTTACTGAAGATGTGATGCCGCTCGAGCCTTTAGCAGAAAAATGGCAAGACTTTGGCTGGCACACGCAAGAGATTGATGGTCACAATTTTGAAGCGATCGTATAAGCGGTAAATCAATCCAAGGCCGTTTTCAATCGTCCAAGCTGCGTTATTGCGCACACTATCCCGGGCAAAGGTGTGGCCGAGTTTGAACGCCGTTTTGAGTGGCACGGCAAACCACCAAACGCGGACGAAGGCGCGCTAGCGCTTAAGGAGCTTCGCAGCCTGGGCGGCAAAGTAAGGGGGGAACACGAATAAGTATGATCATTGACGCTCAACAACTTAATCCTAAACTCTTTAAGCTCGACATCGAACAGGTGCCGGTGCGCAAGGGTTTCGGCGAAGGTTTGCTAGAGGTGGGGGAGGAGGATGCGCGAGTAGTGGGCCTCTGTGCTGATCTCACCGAGTCGACTCAGATGCATCTCTTTCGCAACAAATTCCCGGATCGGTTTGTCGAGATGGGGATCGGCGAGCAAAATTTGGCGGCGGTCGCCTCGGGGATGGCGGCGATGGGCAAGGTGCCCTTTCTCACCTCGTACGCGATGTTTAGCCCGGGGCGTAATTGGGAGCAGATCCGCACCACCATTTGCTACAACAATCGCAACGTTAAGATCGTCGGTTCGCATGCCGGCGTTTCCGTCGGGCCCGACGGCGGCACGCATCAGGCAATTGAGGATCTGGCGATCACGCGAGTGTTGCCGCGGATGACAGTGGTGGTACCCTGCGACGCCATTGAAGCTCGTAAAGCCACGCGGGCGCTCGCGACGTTTGTTGGTCCGGCGTACTTACGGCTCGCGCGCGAGAAAACGCCAGTCATGACCACTGAACACTCGCCGTTTCAGCTCGGCAAAGCCAACATTCTCTGGCGCGGCGAAGCGCCCGAAGTGGCGATTTTTGCGGCTGGTCCGATTTTATATAACGCGCTCGAGGCCGCTAAAGAACTGGCGGAGCAAGGAGTGAGTGTGTCGGTGACGAATGTCCACACAATTAAGCCGCTTGATGCGGAGGCGATAGTAACGCTCGCGCGCGAAGCGCGGGCAGTGGTAACGGTTGAAGAACATCAGCGCGCCGGGGGCTTAGGCGGAGCGGTGGCCGAAGTTTTGGCCGAACAAGCGCCTACCCCGATTGAATTTGTCGGCATTGATGATCAATTTGGACAATCGGGGACGCCGGATGAACTCATCAAGCACTATGGCTTGGGGGTTGGCTCGATCAAAGCCGCCGCGCTGCGGGTAATTAAACGCCGAGTATGAAAAGCGCCCTTCGATTATTAGCGGTGGGCGCGGTCCTCGGTCTGGGGATGCTAACCTTTGCGCACTTTGGCCGCTGGCAATTGGCTGCAGTTGGGAGTGGGAGCGGTGCCACGCTCTACGTCGACAACGCTATGACGGGTACGCTGGATGGCGCTGGCAACTGTTTGGATACTTATGATCCGGCGACACGCGCTTGCGGTAGCGGCACTGCCCGAGCGTACGGCAAGATTCAAGCCGCCGCCGACGCGGTTAACCCAGGTGATCAAGTGGAAATTCGCGGAGGGAGATATGTCGAAGGAGTCCTGCTGCGGCGGAGTGGGACGGCCAACGCTTGGATCGAATTTGAGCCATATAATGATGAGTCGGTGGTGGTGCAACCGGGGGTAGTGCTGTCTGGCTGGCAGCCTTCAACGGCGGGCGCGAATATTTGGGAAATTAATCTAACGCAAGCTTACGCCGATAAAATTTTGCTTAATCAGGAGCCCCTGTATGTTAACGTGATTGAGCTTAATGGGGACGCTTTTTCAAACGTCGCTAGTTTGGCGGATTTAGTTAATCCCATTAGCTTCCCCTGGGGGAGTCGCACTATTAACACTGCTCAATATA
>CAZMMP010000037.1:0-3511 GCA_964567425.1 uncultured Candidatus Saccharibacteria bacterium | reverse complement strand
GTTAATCCCATTAGCTTCCCCTGGGGGAGTCGCACTATTAACACTGCTCAATATAACCTAAGTTTTTTTGATCCGGCGACTACTAAATTGTATGTCCGACTCGTTAATCCGGGCAGTTTGAATCCGAGCAATCTTTTTGTTGTTGAAGGCTCTAAGCGGATTGATTTTTCAGCGAATTACTTAAGCGTCAAAGGAGTAACGGTCGAGTATGGATTTGAGGGGTTTCGGGCTGAAAATAATACCCACGACCTTAAGGTGATCGATAACACCGTGAGACACGTCTCGGGGAATGGGATCTTTCAATTCAAGACAAGTTCAAATTTATTGCTCGATGGTAATGATGTGAGTTTGGTGGGTCAGGATATCCACTGGGCACCCGCCAGTGGTGGGGGATTAGCGTATTCGTTGGGGCAAGCACATGCGTTTTATCTTGGAGGTGCTGATGATGTGATTCGCAATAATCATCTCTATCAATGCAAGGGGCAGTGCTTTCACCCGTGGAATAGTGCCACTGCCCCCGCCCGCATGGAGATTTACAACAATGTGGTTGAGAATGGGACAGCTATCAGTGGGGTGGGGCACGAGATTTACGACAACGTCTTTCTGGGGAGTGATGTTGGTTTTGCGCTCTCGGAGACGGCGGGAGTTAAAATCCATAATAATTTTTTTGAGGCCGCGATCCCGTTTGCGGCCGGATTTTATGGCGGGGGTCCTGGGCTCGAGTTTAAAAATAATATCGTGCATGCCACTAATGTGGGCGAGAGTTATTGCGGTCATGTGGGGGATCTGGATTTAACCCAAGCCACGTTTGCTAATAATTATTATGCCGATTGCCAGACCTTTTCGCTGGGGACGGTTCCATCGGGGACCTGGAAGACGCTGCGCGGGGCAACCAATTTCACTGATTACCTAACGCTACTGCGGGCCAAGAGCGCTGCCTTTGAGCAAGGCTCTTTGAGCGGGAGCGTGATCTGGGATTCAAAATACCGCTTCCCGGCGGCGAGCCAGCCGTACGCGCAGGGGATCGGCCCTCATGCTCCCAAACCCAAAAGCACGGACATTCCCCCCCCGCTCCAGTGTGTTGAAAATTGGTCTTGTACCGCCTACAGCGTCTGCTCCAGCACTACTCCCGGCGTTGCTGGTACCCAAACTCGCACTTGTACTGACGCTAAAGCCTGTGGCACCACCGCCAATCGTCCTGGGCTCTCGCGCTCGTGCCGGCCGGGAGAGACGTTGCCCAATGAGGAGCCGACCCCACCTCCAACGCCGAGTCCCCAAACAAGCGTGGGAGCCGTCTTTGCTCCGTTAATTGATAAATTTGCGCTTGGCCAGACGGGTGCTCACGTCACCGAGTTACAGCAAATGTTGCGACAGTTGGGATTATACAGCGGTTCGATCACGGGACATTACGGGCCGTTGACCCAAGCGGCGGTAGCGGCTTTTCAAACTAACTATGGGATCGGCGTCACGCCGGAGACGCGCGGTTTGGCCGGTCCCGCCACGCGTGCTAAATTAAACGAACTCTTGGCGGGCAAGCCGATTCTCGACCCCGCTTCAGCGTCGTCAGCAGCCAACACTGCGTTGATCGCTCAATTGCGGCAGCAGCTATTGTCGCTCTTGTTGCAATTAAAATCTCTGTTGGAACAAGGGCAGTAGTTTTAGATGAGCTCGGGTTTGTAGCTGGCCGGAGCTTGATTGAGGCGTGAGAGCAGGGAGCTGTGGGTAAGCAAACCAGCTTGTGCTCCCACGTGTTGGACCACCGACATCGAATTGATCGGACCCCAGCGGAGCGCTTCGGCCAGGGGTTGGCCGAGCGCGAGCGCGGCAGTAACAGTGGAAGCAAAAGCATCGCCTGCTCCCGTGCGTTCGAGGGGCGGCTGTTCGTCCGGGTAAGGTGACATAAACCAGCTTGTCCCGCTCTGATAGGCGTAGGCACCGCGAGGCCCGTCGGTTATTACTACCATTTTAGGACCAAGGCCCGCGACAGCCGTAAGTAAATTTTTAATATCTGCTTCAGTTGTTTTTAAAATCCGCTTGGCTTCCTCCACATTGCAGAAAAAGATCTCCGTCCGCCGATATATCTCGGTCAAGGGCTCAACTCCGAGCTTGATCTGGAAGGTGCCGGGCTGAAAGGCGAGCTTTACCTCCGGGTGGGCAGCCAAGTAGGCCGCGATCTCATGGTGAAAGGCGAGCGAGTGCTCACCGAGCGAGCTTAAGTAGATCCACCGAGGCGAGCTCGCGGTAAAACTCTCCGGCAGGGCATAGGGGTACTCCTCGTGCTTAATTAAAATGGTGCGGTCGTCGAGGTACCACAGCACATAATGATAATTGGTGAGCTTGTCGGCGTGACGGGCGACCCAATCGGTGGTCACCTTATTTTTCTTTAGTTCTGCCAGGGCTTCGTCGCCATTGCGATCAGCGCCCAAGTTGGAGACTAAGCCGACTTTTAACCCCAGTCGGGCGGCCGCGACGGCCGCATTCGGCGAGTTGCCGACGGCAGGCACCACCGTCACACTGTCGTAGGGGATCTTGTCGCCAAAGCGCATCGTGATTTTGCAATCCTCTTTATTGATCTCGCAGTGCACCTCGGCCTCGCGGAGGCGGATAAAGGCGTCAGTGGCCAAGTCACCAATCGCGACTAAGTCAAATTGTTGTTCAGTCATGGCAAAAGTATAGCAAGAGTAAGGAGGCGCGAGCGACTTGACGAGATTATATCAGTTATGGTATCATAGGGGCAGATAAAACATGGCTATGTGGCTGTGTTTAAGGGCCTTTTACAGGAGAATGATCATGGGTACTGCAAAGGTGCTCGTGGCGGGGTCGTCCGTGGCGGCTTCGCAGCTCAAAGACCTCTTTCGGCAAATCGAAGATGGTAGTATTACCCATCGTCGGTTGCAGTTGTTCCTGGACCATCAAAATCCTTGGGACGACAGCACTTTGCCCGATTTGGATTGGCGCGCTGTCTACGAGAAGCTGGACTTGCTCACTGACCTCGAGAAATTTTTGGCCGAGAACGTGACCGAGGAGACTGCCGAAAATGCTGAGACTTGGGTGCTGCCGGTGCTTAAGGGTGTAACCCCTAACAAGGTTATAACCGCAATGCGCGAACTGGATGTCCAGTTTTATCTTTATACGGATGATCTGAATAAGGGGGTGCCGATCAATGATCGGAATCCGGATAACGGTTCGTATCTCGTTCGGTTTGTGCGAACAATAGAGGCTGATGTTGATCTCGCCAATTGTTCAGCCGATCAGTTAGCCAAGAATGGCGTGAAGGGTATTACACTGCTGGAACGGTTGTTGCTGGAGTTAGCCTACTTCTTGGCTACGGGCGAACATCTCGATGTGAAGAATGTTACGCTCTGCTCCGGCTCTCGCTACTCGGACGGCGACGTGCCGTACGTGCACTGGAGCGCCGGCCACCGCAAGGTGCGGGTGAGCTGGTACAGCCCTGGCAACGCTCGCCCGTTCCTTCGTGCTCGTGCAATAGTTTCCGTTCCCCTTTGATCTT
>CAZMMP010000036.1:0-6360 GCA_964567425.1 uncultured Candidatus Saccharibacteria bacterium | reverse complement strand
TCCCGGCAGCTCAAGTGCCGACGCCGCTGATCGCGAGCGAAGCGAGCGAGGGAATCGCTCTTACCTCCAACAGCCCAGCCTCGGCGATTTATTTGGCTTTAAATAATGCCGCGAACAGTAGCGCCGACGGCACGTGGAGCGTCAAACAACTATATTTGGTCCAAAATGGACAAGTGCTCGGCTGGAGCAGTACCGCCAAAATACTTGGCTTAACCCTCCCTGACGTGCTCGCCCGCGTACTCACCGACAATTATATGATTGGGTTATGGCGCCAAGGCTCCGTCACTGATCGCTTTATCGTCCTCAAAACCTCCTTGTATAACAACGCTCGGGCCGGCTTACTCCAATGGGAACCACAAATGGGTGCGCTCTTGCCGCTTTTTTACCAACCCCCACCCCAACTGCCGGTGGCGATCAGCTTTACCGACAAGCTGGTGCGCAACAAGGATGCCCGGATCCTTAGGGCAGCCAATCAAACCCCGGTCTTGTTTTACGCCTTTCTTGATAACGAAACCATCCTCATCACCACCAACGAGGCTGCTTTTACTGCCCTCTATCAACGCTTTTTGGAAACTAAAAAATAGAGTATACTAGCCCCATGGCACTCGAGATCCCTCATTTTAAAACCAAACTGACCGAAGAAAAGACAGCGCTCGAAACAGAGTTAAGCCGAGTGGCCCGCATTAACCCCGAGAATCCGCATGACTGGGAATTAAAGCCGGTAGGGGAAGGCGAAATCGAGTTTCATGATGAAGTGCCTGAATTTTTAGAAGAAGAGGAGGAACGGGAGGCAACAGAGGCAGAACTTGAAGCCCGTCTGCGCAGCGTTATCCACGCCTTAGACCGGATCGAGGCCGGCACTTTCGGTATCTGCGAAATCGGGGGCGAGCCAATCGAAACCGAGCGTCTGGAAGCGAACCCCGCTGCTCGTACGTGCAAAAAACACCTCGCCGAGAACGACTCCTTAGTTTAATCTAACCAACACATGCTTGCGCGCGCCTATGCCGCCCAAGTAAGCGGCTTATCGTCAGACATTATTGACGTGGAGATTGATATCGCCCGCGGTCTCCATTCTTTCTCTATTGTGGGACTCCCAGACCAAGCCGTGGGAGAGGCCCGCGACCGCATCGCTGCCGCTATTAAAAACTCCGGCTTCAAGTCCCCACAGAAAAGCAACAAAAAAGTAATTGTCAGTCTTGCTCCGGCCGATCTCCGCAAGGAGGGGCCGGTGTTTGATTTAGCGATCGCGCTGGCCTATCTCCTCGCGAGCGGCGAAATCAAATTCCCACCCCAAGCCAAGTTATTTGCCGGCGAACTCGGGCTTGATGGCACACTCCGGCCGATTAAGGGGGCGCTCATGATTGCCCGGGCCGCAGAAGCCGCCGGGTTCAGCGAGCTGTATCACCCGGCGGCGAACGCCCGTGAGGCCGCGCTCGTGCGCGGCCTCACGATTTACCCGGTGATAAGTTTGCGTGAACTGGCCGATCATCTTTCGCCCCCCGCACCATCACCAACAGAGAGCGAAAAGGGAGCCGCAGCTCCTCCCATCCCCATTAATAAAATTTCACCGCAACCGCCAACCGAGATTGAGTACGGCGAAACGAGCGAGACTTTGACTGATTTTGCCGACGTCCGCGGCCAAGCTACCGCCAAACGAGGCTTGGAAATCGCGGCCGCGGGCGGGCACAACCTGGCGATGTTTGGGCCACCGGGCACTGGCAAAACCATGCTCGCCCGCGCCTTTGCGAGCATCCTGCCACCCTTAGACTTTGAGGAAATTATTGAGATCACCGGCATCCATTCAGCCGCCGGCATCCTCGCCGAAGCGGTGATGACGGCGCCACCCTTTCGCTCGCCGCACCACACCTCCAGCTACGTCTCGCTTGTCGGCGGCGGCGCCTGGCCCCGGCCGGGGGAGGCGACCTTGGCTCACCGGGGCGTGCTCTTTCTCGACGAGTTCCCCGAGTTTGATCGCAAGGTGATTGAGGCCCTGCGTCAACCACTCGAGGACCGCATCATCACCGTCGCTCGGGCCAAACAATCCATCACGTTCCCCGCCGCTTTCACTTTGATCGCCGCCTTAAACCCTTGTCCCTGCGGCAACCGCGGCAGCAAAACCAAACGTTGTATTTGCAATCCGGCCGCGCTCGCGCGTTATGCCCGCAAAATCTCCGGGCCGATTATTGACCGGATTGATCTCTGGATCGAGGTACCGCAGGTCGAGCACGAAAAGTTGGCCGGCGCTCCGAGCGGCGAGCCCTCGGCGCGGATTCGCGAGCGGGTGCGGAGCGCCCGCGAGCGACAACGAGCCCGCTTTACTCCCACCTCGAGCCCAAAGCGCCGGCTCCGGACCAATAGCGAGATGAGCGTCCGCGACTTAGAGCAATTTGCGCCGCTCGCGCCGAGCTCCGTCAAGCTCCTGAACGACTCCGCCAAGCGCCTCAATCTCTCCGCCCGCGCCTATCACCGCATCATAAAACTCGCCCGCACCATCGCCGATCTCGACGCCCAAAACCGCATTTCCGACAACCATTTATTAGAAGCGCTCCAATACCGACCTAAGACTTTATTTTAAAATATTAAAACGGATTGGCGGCGCCGCGGATCTCAAAGTGGACGTGGGGGCCGGTGGAGCGGCCGGTTGAGCCCTCAAGGCCGATCGGCTGGCCTTGTTCCACCGTATCGCCGGCCGAGACCAAGTTTTTAGAAAGATGGCCGTAGAGCGTCTGCGTGCCATTCGGGTGCTCAATCACCACGTACTGGCCGTAACCGCCGTTGTAGCCGCTCGATTTGCTGATGATGACGCGACCCGCGGCGGCGGCCATCACGGTGGCGCCCGCGCCCTGGCGTGAGGCGAGGTCAACACCGTTGTAGCCGTGGAGACCTTGTGTCTTTACATAATTAGCCAAGGGAGCCTGGTAATAACCAGCGAGGATCGGACCGGAGCCACCACGGTAAGGATTAGTTCCGGGTTTAGGAGGTTTATTCGATGGCTTAACCGGAGCCGGCGCGAGCTCACCGTTCGGGATAATCACCACCTCACCAACCGCCAATTGGCCATCTTCAAGACCGTTGTATTGAGCAATTTCAGCCGCATCGCCATGATAGTCCCGCGCGAGCGAAGCGAGCGTCTCACCCTTCACTACTGTGTGGCGCACCCCCGAGACCGGCAAAATAATAAGCGTCTGCCCAGTTTGGAGCGACGCTTTGGCTGAAATATTGTTGGCCCAAGCAATCGTATTAACCGAAACCCCGTACATCTCGGCAATCTCCGAGAGCGTATCGCCGGGTCGGACGGTGTAGCTTGCGATTTTGCCGCTTGCCGGCCATTCGGCCACATCGGCCATGGTACCCACTGGCCCCGAGTCGGGGAGTAGTGCTTCGCCCGAGACCAAGGTGATATCGCCGCCGCCCGTACCCAGTGGGCTCGCCAAATTAAGCGCTAGGTGCGGCTCTAACCCAACCGTTTGGACATTGCCTGTTGGGCTACCGGGCGAGGCTTGCGCTTCACTCCCGAGCAAATTGCTAAAAAAACCGGCATGAGCCAAGCTCGCCGGGGTCAATACCCCCAAGAGAAATATAGCTATTTTATTGTACGAACGAGAAATAGGGCTAAAATTAGGGCTGCTCTGGGGTCTCCTCCTGTATTATGGCTCAACTAGACCACATCCTTAGCAGTCGGCAGCACTCGCACGTGGGCTATTATCGCATCTAGCCCCCCTTAATTCAACCTTCATTTTTATTAAGCAAAAGAGCTGGCGGAGAGTCAAATTGTTGACAAAATAAAGATTGAGCGTAATTTGAGAGCAGTCGTAAGGGTTAAAAACTTAGCTAGTTGTCATCTCCAGAGAAAGCGAGGTTAGGATGTTTGACAGTTTTACTGATCGAGCGCGCACGGTACTAGCAGTGGCAGATCAGGAGGCAGGGCGCTGGAACCGGGAAGCAATCGATACCGAACATCTCCTACTCGGCCTGATCAAAAAGAGTGGCGGGGAGAGTGAAAGTACCGCAATTGCTATCCTGATGAGGCTACCAGTAGATCTTTGTCGGCTTCGCCAGGAGGTGGAGCAGCGCATGAAGCGCGGTCCAGCCGAGATGAGGCTCGGCAGACTCCCCCAGACCCCAGTGGCCAAACGGGTAATTACGGAGGCTATCGAGGAGGCTATGAGTTGCAATCACCACCATCTCGGCACCGAACACCTCTTGCTGGGCTTGCTAAAAGTAGAGGAGGGAGTGGCCTGGGAAGCGCTCACCGCTTGTGGCCTCACGCTCGAGCAAGCCCGCCAGGAGGTTACCAAACTAACGACGAGATAAGCGGCGTTACGATCGTTTGTCAAAGCTGCCACCGGAACAATCCGGTGGTTTTTTATTTTCATGTTACAATCGCGGAGTGAATCCTATCTCTGATCCTTTGGCTGGATTAAATGCCGCTCAACGTGAGGCGGCGAGCACGCTCGAAGGGCCGCTCTTAATTGTCGCGGGAGCCGGAGCTGGCAAAACCAAGACGCTGACGCACCGAATCTGGAACTTGATTAAGCACGGCGTGGCGCCGGAGGCGATTTTAGCCATCACTTTTACCAACAAAGCGGCCGCCGAGATGCGCGAGCGCTTGAGCCACTTACTCGGCGCGGCAAGTGGTTGGGAACCCTGGCAAACCGGCAGCGAGGGCCGGCCATTTGTCGCCACGTTCCATGCTCTCGGCGCTACGATCATTAAAGAGAATGCTGAACGGCTCGGTTTAGTAAAGCATTTTGCCATCTTAGACCGGGAGGATTCGCTCGCACTCATTAAACAGGCGATGAAGGAGCAAGATGTTGAACCAAAGGCCGTGGAGCCGCGCAAAGTGCTGGGCCTCATCTCCCGCGCCAAAGGCGACGGCCAAAACTTGGAGCAGTTTGTCGGCAAATCACGCGAGCGCGAGGGGAGTTATTTTGTGAGCATCGTCGAGCGTTTGTGGCGCCGTTATGAGGAGCTCTGCCGCGAGCGCAAGGCGCTCGACTTCGATGACCTACTCCTTAAAGTGCTTGAGCTCTGGCAGCGCGAGCCGGCAATTTTAGAGCATTATCAGCGCCGCTGGCAGTATCTGCATATTGACGAGTATCAAGACACCAACGAGATTCAGTATCGGATCGCCAATTTGCTCGCTGCTACGCATCACAACATTTGCGTGGTCGGCGACGTGGATCAATCTATCTATAGTTGGCGGGGCGCCGACTTTCGCAATATTCTCCATTTTGAAAAAGATTACCCCGCAGCCAAAGTGGTCTTACTCGAGCAAAATTATCGCTCCACCAAAACAATCATTGCCGCGGCTAACGAGGTGATTAAAAACAATCGTGAGCGGCGAGAGAAAAATCTATTTACCGAAAAAGAAGACGGCGACAAGATCGGTTTGCTCATCACGATTGATGAAAATGAGGAGGCGCAGCGAGTGGCCGAGGAGGCAGAGCGGCTAATTACCCGAGGGGTGAAAGGGCGTGAAATTGCCGTGCTTTATCGGGCCAACTTCCAATCCCGCGCTTTAGAAGAAGCTTTTTTACGCCAAAGCGTCCACTATCATGTGCTCGGCACGCGCTTTTTTGAGCGGCGGGAGGTGAAGGATTTAATCGCCTGGCTCCGCGCCGCGCTTAACCCGGCAGACATTGAGAGTAGCCAGCGCGCCGCCAAAGCCAGCGCCCTCGGTATCGGTCCAGCAACCTTCGCCCAACTCTTTTCAAACCAACAGGATAAAATTACGGGTAAAAAATTAGAGAAAGTGCAGAGTTTTCAGCAAGCTCTCGCTGACATCCAAGCCTACGCCGTTACTCATAAACCCTCCGACACTATTAAATTTACGCTCACCCGCTCGGGTTTGGAAGCACTCTTAAAAGCCGGTGCCGAGGATGACGCCGAGCGGCTTGAGAACTTAAAAGAACTTGCGACCATTGCTTTAAAGTACGATCAGTTGCCGCCCGAGGATGGAGTTTGGCAATTTTTGGCTGAAGCGGCGCTGGTCTCCGATCAAGATTCACTCACCGCGGACGAAAAAGGAGTAAGTCTCATGACGGTGCACGCGGCGAAAGGCCTTGAGTTTGATTATGTGTTTATTGTTGGTTTGGAACAAGATTTATTCCCGCACCGCGGCCGGGAGGACGAGAAGGGGGAGCGCGACAGTGAGGAGGAACGTCGCCTCTTTTACGTGGCGCTCACCCGCGCCCGCAAAAAGCTTTACTTAAGCTACGCTCAACTGCGGACCATCTTCGGCTCCAAACAGGTTAACTTGCCCTCCCAATTTTTAGGCGAGATCAGCGAGGATTTACTGGAGGCCGACGCCGGCGGCGACCCCTATGCCTCGGGCCATAAAATGAGTTTGATTGACTT
>CAZMMP010000035.1:0-6451 GCA_964567425.1 uncultured Candidatus Saccharibacteria bacterium | reverse complement strand
GTCAGATTGCTGCTAACGCTGGCATTTCAGATGTAGCGGTAATTCTGGAAGCGGTGTCAAAGTCTGACAACATTGGTTGGAACTTTGCTAAAAATGAGCAAACCGACATGATTAAAGAGGGTATTATTGACCCAGTCCGCGTGACTAAGTCGGCATTGGTAAATGCTACTTCGGCGGTGTCGATGCTACTTACAACGGAAGCTGCAGTGGTTGATATTCCAGAAAAGGAAGCGCCAGCCGGTGGTGGTATGCCGGGTGGAATGCCTGATATGGGCGGAATGATGTAGCAAATACATCGCTTAATCTAAAAAGAGCCTCGTACTGGAGGCTCTTTTTAGTAAATAAAAGTAGTACGGCCCCTGACTAGGTCAGGGGCCGTTAAAGCACAATGGAAGAGACTCACCGCGCTACGAGGAGCTGGTAGGCTCCTTCACCGTAGTGGCGATCGAGCAACCACTTCCAGGCAGCGTCCAGGTTACGCCTGGGAATCGGACACTCCCGATCGTTCCACTGCTTGGGGAACACTTCGTCGGGTTCGCCGTACAAGTCGGTGATGGTCTGGCGAGCCTTGATGAGGGCGCGCTCACGCGTATCCTCATCCAGCGACTTGTCGAACGCGACATCCGCGCAGAGGAAGAACACCGGCTTAGCGCCGTCATCCCATTGGTCGGGGTCACCACCGACTTCGGACATGTGCGTGTCGAAACCGGTGTGCCAGATCTTCATCACCATCTCCCAGGCGTGGAAGCGGAGAACGGAAGAGTTTTGGTCGTTCTCGAGAATGTCGAGAGCGGCACGCATTCTCTGGCGCATCGTCTCATATGCGAGCGCAGTGACTGTCGATATGACATCGGTCATACCGGTTGCAGAGTCGAGGATGGCATCGATCTCGTCGAAACCGGCCTCTCGTGCGTCCCACATGCGACCCGTGAGCGCATCGCAGAAGAATGGCTCACGCTCGGTGAGCGCCTGCACGATGTCCTGGAGGACACCTGGTAGGCCGATGGCTTTGAACGCTTTGTCGAAACCCTGACTCGCGATGAGTTCGGATAGCGACATGACGTCGGGGTTGGGCATGGGGAACGACTCCGTGGGGAGAGTCGCGGTTCTGGTTGTGCTGTGAAGGTTCATATATATATGATATCATAAATATTTATAAATGTCAATAAAAAAAATAAATACCCCGAGGGTGAGCTCGGAGTGGATAGATCAAGCTTTAGCTTCCGTGAAGACGTCAGCGATGATGTCGGCAGCCATCTTTTGATGGTGAAGTCCACCATAGGTCTCAGCGAGAGCCTGGAGTCGAGGGGTCTGCGCTCGGGCGAAGTCTCGCTCGCCGTTGCAGCCCTCTAGGCTCAGCCGGTGCTCGATAATGGCTTTCAGGAAGTGCAGTAGGTTGTAGAGTTCGTAGTGGCGATTGTCGGAGCGTTGCAGGAGAACATCGGCTGTGCCGAATAGCTCGAGTGCTTCTGTGACATTGGCTTGCGCAAGCAAGATACGAGCCTTGAAGCCCAGGCTGGCACCAAGTTCAGCGAGGTTGGTACGCCTTGTTATCGATAGCGAAACTTCAATTATTTCCAGCGCACGTTCAAAGTCTTCATTGATCATATCACCACGTGAGCAATCACGCAGAATTGCGGCGTGTTGGTCTAGATACTGTACAGTATCTAGTGCTAGCTCAAAGTGCTGATTAGCCCCTGCGTAATCATTTGTACCGAGTAGCGCAACTCCCCACATGTGGTGAAGCGTCGTCTTATTAGCAGTAGAGATCTCTTCATTGGAAGCGGCGGCGATTGCATACAGCGCGATTGCCAGATCGTAATCACCTTGGATACGCGCTTGTTCGGCTGCTTCGAAAATTTCTTGGTATCCCTTCATTTCACCTCGATTCGGTAGTAGGTACGAATGAGTAATATTTTACCATAATTGTTTAAATTTGTAAATAATAACCTCCAGATTATATTATGGTTATTAGGTGGAGATATTCGTTAGTGGGTCAGATAGACGCTTATTAAGCATATCTACGGTTGTCAGTCTGTCGCCAAGAAATCGTTGATGAGAGCTTTTTATGATACGCTTATGGTTATGGAAAAGGCGCATAGTCCCAAAAACCCAGAAATACAGGAGAGATCCGAATATAAGCTCCTAACGGCTGAGAATTATCTAGATTTAATTACTAACCGGCAAGGAGTTATGGCGACCGAGACGATTGCTAGGGGTGACTCTGAAGGTATGCGAGCTAAATACGTGTATAACACCGAGCGACTCATTGACACTATTCGCCATGGTTTTGCCGACGAAGGCGGACCCCAGCATGACTCGGCTGACACTGTGTTTTATCTGGATAAGTCGGCTCGACCGGTGTATTGGTTAACTGATGCGATGTGGGAGGTTTTCCCGGAGGATGGCGCCCAAAAGCCAGATACTCATTTTTTAAATTTGCACGCCAATGAAGGGCCAGCCGGCGGTCGTCCAACCCGTGAGGAGATGATTCGACAGGTTGAGGAGGGGGTTTACGATACTTACATCGCAACTATGCGTCAGGTTTACCCAGATATGGCAGGTAAAAACCTGCTGGTGGTTGATGAGGTTAGTGTGAGTGGTTCTACTGAAGAGCTGGCTTATCAGATATTTAGACGAGCTTTTCCAGATGCCCATATTAAGTCGGCTGCCTGGATGCAAGCTGGACGGCGGGAGGATAGACAGGGGAATACTTATCCGGCTGAAATTCCGGTTTGGTATAAAAAGACTTCCGACTCTGGTCGTGGTGTATCTGGTGTAAATTCCCAGAAGTCACTTAGCTCAGACAGCAGTGCTCAGCGGGCTGGGGCCGAAATATTGTCCACTCGTCCCGACACACTAGATCTAGAGGCGGGGCAGCTGAGGCGCGAAATCCGCCAGATGGCTCGTGATGTGATATCTGGCAAGCAAAGTATTATACCGGTTCACGATGTGGACGACGTTAGATATGCAGAGTTCAAAATTCGGTCGGTAGGAGATAGCGCCTCTACGGAGAAAAGATCACTGTTTAGTTAAAAAACTTGTTAATTATTATTGACAAAAACATTATTATTTGCTATACTGTAACGACTTGCTTATCTGAAATAGGCAGGTTGTTATTTGACAAAGTGTTTGGAAATTAGGTCTCCGGTTACCTGCAGTCTAGTTGGTTAGACGAGGGTAGCAGGAATCCGGAGACCACGTTGGTTTTCGGTTAAACGTCCTGAGGAGGACACATTATGACCACGACCGAGACCACCACGACCACCACCGACACCACCCCGGCTCCCGCGCCTGCGCGAGAGTTCAACGCCCCGCAGCTCTCCAAGCCGCTGGCTGGGCTCTTCTCTCGCGAGGAGATCTTCGTCAGCACCTACCAGGCCCAGGCCTGGATCGAGCAGTTCGGCCACGAGGTCCTTCGGGACCAGGCCCTCGAGGCGGTGACGAACCTCCTCTCGGCCAGCTCCGAGGAGCGCCGCAACCGTGGCCAGCTCGTACTGGAGCGGGCCATCTTGGCCCAGGCCGCTTGGTTGGCGCTCTTTGAGCTGATGGCGCCCTGTGGGCGCATCGATCAGCTCAAGCGGCTGACCTCCGCCGTGCGCGACAAGGACTCCTCCCTGGAGGAGCACCGCGCTGCGCGCGAGGCCACCCTCGAGGCCTTCGAGGAGTTCTCGGCGCGTCGCCGGGAGGCCGACGAGCTGATCGGCGACATCGTCGAGCTGGCGCGTGAGGAGACCTTCATCTTCTCGGCGCGTGCCGGCTCAATCACGGGCAACCGTGGTCAGGCCATGGGCTTGTACCCGTGGCAGGTCGAGTGCCTCGACACGGTGCTGGCCGGCGACGGCTACCGCGTGGCGGTCAAGTCGCTCAGCCTCACGGCGGAGCGGCTCGATCTGCTGTCGAGGATCTTCTTCGGCGAGACCACTTCCGGCAACGGTGGCGCCAAGACCCAGAAGGGGCGCTCGGCCAGGAAGATCGCCAAGTCCGAGAGGGACAAGGCGATCCGGGCTGCAAGACAACAGCCCAAGGGCGCCAAGCCCCAGAAGGGGCACCGCAACTGATTCCTGGCACTACCGAGGGGCTGGGAGCTGTGGTCAACTATCGACCACAAGGGTGCCTACTGCACCTGCTCCCGGCCCCTCAAGGCCTTTAACCAAACACTTTGTCTCTTCTTAAGAAAATTTGTTAGAATTATATTCTACGAAGGTTCTTAAGAGGGCGGGTATCACGGCATTATGTGTCGTGCGACACGTTCTCTTTTTATCCCAGTACCTGCAAACACAGAATAGAGAGGAGGGAGAGTCATGGACTTTCCCAATACCCCCAATTACACCTTGCCGGCACGGTTGACCGACCGAGAGACTGCCGGCCGTTACAGCAACGGCTTGGTCCGCGTCGTCGAGGACGGCGAGCTGCATTTCGCAGTCGGCCAGCGTCGTGTGCTGGATGCCATCTTTGGTGGCCGCATCCAGACTGCTGCCGGTCAGATCTGGCTGGCGGCAGAGTCTCGACGCGATCGTCGAAGCACCGCGGTCCACCCACTCCACTTGCTGGATTGGGTAGTCCAGCGAGCTGACATCGTCGACGGTCTGCGTACCACGCCGGCCTTCTCGGTGGTGTGGAACTTGCCGTCGACCGAGATCGGCGAGTCCTGGCGCTGGATGCTGCCGGTGCGCTCGTGCAAGTTGCCGATGACCGAAGTTGACTACTACGACTTCACGCGAGTCGTGCGTCAGCTCGAGGCACATCGTGATGATGCACGCACCTTGATGGTGGACAAGTTCCGCCAGCCCGTCGCCGTCTGATCAACCATACAGGGGGAAGTAATGCCCAAGACCATCATCAACCCACCATGCCCGTTCGAGCCGGACTATTTCACCGAGCTCGCCACGAGCCTCGCGGAGCCGCTCTACGGCGAGCAGTTCACCGATCCGCCGGTGCGCCAGAACAGGCGCTGGCGGACGTGGGGAACGCTCAAGGAGGAGGGTTACCGTCCATATTGGTGGACGGGACACCTCTCGCCGAGGGACTTGGGCCGGAAACGGCGCAACCGGAAGTAGAACCGGCTAAAATCTACACCTGGCCTTCACTGACTTAATATCGGTGAGGGCTTTTTTCTTTTATTAAAAAACCGATAGACATTGCTGTCTACCGGTGCTGAGCTTGAACTCAAGCGATGGTGGTCGCTGGATCGAGGTGGCGAGCTTGATATTGTCGGTCCATCTCATCACGCTCGGGGAGCGCTTCGGGATCAACCTCGGCAATCAGCCGGCGCAACTCGCGGTACTGAGCAATGGCCTCACCGCGCCAGTCGCCAGCTTCGGCGCGGACGTCGATGTAGCGCACCATGCGAATGAGTCGTCGGTGGGTGCTTTCGTTGACTTCGCCGTAGTCGAGCTTGATCTGCATGAAGCAGGCTGATGCGAACGGGATGACGTGTGTGCACAAGGCCTGCCAGGGCTCAGGGTTGTTCTCCACCTCTCGATTGAGGAGGGCGAGGGGCTGGGCTCGCCGTCCGGCGAACATGGAGTCGGTACGAACTCGTACCTGCTTTTGCCACTCTGATAGGGTCATGGGGGTCCGTTGGGGCACGGTCCACCTCTTTCTTTAGTAGGTACTTTTGCTGTACGGCGATTAGGCCGATATGCGATATGTTACAATGTGTTGACGTTTTTTGCAATACTCAGATCACCTCTGTTCGACAGATTGCCAAAAAAAAGCCATAATTAAGCTATGAAAGACTTTGAAAACCTCGAAAAACTTGATCAACACCATATTTTTGATTCGGTTGATGACCAGCCGAATCACTTAAGGCTCAATTTTGCCGACTCGATGACGGATGATGTTATACCTAGCTGGGGAGAGGGGTTGGAAAATATTGTTATAGCTGGCATGGGCGGCTCGGCCTTAGCTGGGGATATGGCTAAGAATTGGCTTGGCTCACGTTTGGCGCTTCCTTTGGAGATAGTGCGAGGCTATGATGTGCCAGAATATGTTGGTCCAACTACTTTGTTTGTTGCCTCGAGCTTCTCTGGCAATACGGAGGAAACTCTGTCGGCACTGGAGCAAGCCGAGAAGCGGTCGGCGCGTATTATTATCATGACAGCTGGTGGAAAGCTTCTAGAAATTGCTCGCTCTAAAAAATATCTTACCTTGGAGTTACCTCAAGTGTCGCAACCGCGTTTGTCGCCCTTTGCCGGTCTTAAGGCCTTAGTTTGTGTATTTTCAGACCTGGGCTGGATTGGTGAGATGGATGTTCGGCGCGAGCTTTTAGATGCGGCGAATTGGTTGGATGTCGAAAAGTCGCAGTTGAGTTTAGATAATTTACAAGAAGATAATGTGGCTTTGGCGCTGGCTCGCCATCTCCATGGCCAAGTGGGGCTAGTTTATGCCGGTCCGGCGCTGCGCGCAGCCGCCTATAAGTGGAAGATAGATATTAATGAAAATGCTA
>CAZMMP010000034.1:0-6600 GCA_964567425.1 uncultured Candidatus Saccharibacteria bacterium | reverse complement strand
TTTCTTTATCAAGTTGTTTATTAGTCCAATACGCAGCGCTGCCAATGGTGTTGCGGCCAATGGCGCCGCGGACGCGGTTACCCATGCCGGTGACTACTCCCATCGCGCCGTCGCCGCCATAAATGGAGAGCTTTTGTGCTACCACTAATGCTCCCACCATGAGGGCATTAATTAAAATAACGTACATTATCGAGCCAACCAACCCGCCACTTTTTTGGATTATCCCTACCGAATCAGTACCGACAATGCGGACGACCATCAAGAATGGGATAAAGAAGGCGGGGGCAAACAGGGCATTATTAAACAGGCCCCGGAGCCACTTTTGCGAATGTTCATGCAACGGCCCCACAAAACCTGCTCCTAAAAACATCGCTGGAGAAAAGATGAGATAAAAAAGGAGTTTAATCATCCGAACGATAAACATGATTGCTCCCGCAAACAACACCACGGCGGTGATAAGAAGGAGGGCAATTTGCCCGAGTGAGGTGCCAATGATGCTCCCCCAAGTGTAGGTGCCTTTATATTGATAGGCCGGATCAGTGGCTTTGGGGGGAGTACCCCAAGTATTAATCATAAAGCCTTTGATTAGTTGGGTGCTGATGTCGGGAGCACCGGTAATGGTGCAGTTTTTGTTTTGACTGGCGATTTGGCCAAATTCGCAATTGCCGCCACCAACTTGGCTGTAGAGCACGTTGGCTAAGACATTGCTGCCGTAAATTGCGTAATTAACGAGGAAGAAGCTAAAGTTGACGAGGAGAGCGGCTAAGATCACGTTGCGGGTCAGGCGCTTAATCTCCACGCCGCGGATTTGAAGAATGGTGCCGATGGCGATGTAGAGCAGCACAAAGATAAAAGCAATGTTGACCAAATTGCGGACCAGGGCCCAAGCAAAAGCGACTCCCCCACCGGGGGTGGTGTAGTCAGCAAATTGGCGAACCGAGAGCCAGATCGAGAGGTTGAAAACTTCGTTGGCAAACCAGGTGACCCAGGAGACTAACCACACGATTGCAGCACTAATATTAGCTGCTCCAATCAGGAGGCAGTTAAGGGGGGAAGACAAACCACAGGAGATTTGTTGTTCTCCGCCCGCGGGGGCTTGGGCTTTGGCTTGATCCACGGCCGCTAGGCGGGTTTTTACGTTTTGATTAAGGTTAGCTAATTGGTCTTTATTTATGGTGGGGTCCAGCGCAGCGTGATAATATTCCAGTAAAGCTAACCGAGCTCGCCCTTCCTCTAGTAATACTGGCGAAAGATTTTTTTCATTCGTATTTAAAAAGTCTCGAAATCGGTTGGCGGTTTGTTCCAATAAATTTCTCTGATCCGCAATGCTTCCGGAGGCGGTGCCTGTGTAAAACGGAGCTAAAATAGCATCAATGCCATCATTGGGACTATTTATGTACGTGGAGAGCTGGCTGTCGGCAAAAGATTCAGCAGAAACGACATTTGGTATCCAACCAAGTGCCAGAAGGCCAAGTAGGAAAAAAGAAAAAATTAAGCGCTTCATGCTAAGGTTTGATGGTTAGAGTTTGGGTAAGAGCGTTGTTGTTCCCATCAAAACAAACCAAGGTATAGGTAGTGGCCGAGGTTAGCGCCAGTGCACTTTCACCAATCGGACTTAGAGAGGTTTGAGCGGTTTTGTCCGTCCCTCCCCAATCGTTACCGGCTTGGCAACCAATAGTATAGCGTGAATACCATTGGAGCTTGCTTTTGTCTTCATTTTGGCGGAAGTAAATAATTTTTGGCGTCGTATCTACTTTATTAATATTAAAATTCAGCCCATTTAGAAGGTTGGCCAAGTTATCCAAATCAGAATTACTACCACTGTTGTTCGAGGAACCGCCGGCGTTTTGCTGAGCGAGATTGTTTAAGCTAGTAGAAACGGCTTGTCCTAACGCCGAGTTATCGCTCGCTTGAGGGGTGTAGCCAGTATTTTGGCAGGGGCCGGGACCAGGGCAGAGTCCTTGGCTGCTCACGTTTGATTGCGGCAAACCCTGTTGGGTGGCCTGTCGCAGATTAGTGACGATGCCGCCAAGATTAGCCGAAGCGGGACCGACAAAATCTTCGCCGACCGTGTGAGTGCTGGCATACCAATCAAGAGGTGAACCAGCCAGTTTGCTTAACTGGTCTTTAAGCGTCGAACCGGGAGTTAAAGTGACCCAACCGCCAGTGCATTGCATTTGACCTTGGGAATCTTGTGTCCAACCCTTGCATTGGCGGGTGTTGTTAAAGCCGTTATAAGCTACAAATCGCTGATCAGCATCTTTTTGGGCTTGCTCAACTTTAGTTTGGCTGTAGTTAGTTGCGAGGAGGAAGCTCCCAATCCAGTTGTTGCTAAACTCGGCTCCTTTACGGACGAGATCCCATACGCCCTGGTTGCTTAAATTTTTGACTTGACTGGGATCATTCATTGCTGCCGCTTCTTCTTGGGTAAGGGTGGACTTTATCTCACTAGTAAAGGAGGATTGGTTGAGATTAGTTAGAGCTGCTGATACTTCATCACCATAGAGGTTGCCGCTATTATTAGCTTTAACCTGCTGTTCGGCGAGGGTTTGGGCTTCTTTAACTGCTTCCTGCCGGTTTTGAGTTTGGTCGGCAATTAAACTCTGGCCATTCTGTCCTTGGTCGGCACCCGGAACGCCGCTGACATTGTGCGCATGAGACGCCGCTTTCAGAGTCTCATTAAATAACGTGGCGTATGAAGTCCAGGCTTTTTTGCGGGCGTCGCGATCCTCCACAAAGCGCGCTTTCTCTTGTTCTCTTGCCATTCGCTCGAGCGCTTTGGCGTGCGTACAGGCTTGAGTAGCGATATCAAGCGCTTTGTCTTGGGTTTGTTGCAACTTCTTTTCGTTTTCGTTGCTGGTTTTGGTATTACCTTCAACTTTGCTGCTGATCTTATTGCCACTACTCTCGCCTTGATGGGTGCCGACGTCCATTACTGGTAACCCGCCGCCGGCAGTCACGCCCAAGAGGCCGTTTAAAAATTGAGTGGTCATCTGCTCAACGAGCGGTGAGATCAAGCCGCCGACGAACGGGATATTGTCGGTTAGGCCGCCCACTAAACCGCCAATACTACTTGAAAGCCCGCCCTTGAGACTGTTGCTTAAATTAGAGAGTCCTTGTTGAGAGAAAACAGCGTTATTAGCGATGCTTGGCGCGGCGGCTTGGACGGCCGGAGTGACATTGGTGGCAATTTGCCCCATGGCCGCCGTTGGCAGATATCCATCATTTAAACTGGCCACAACGCTGGGACTGAAGCCGCTCTGGATGCTGCTGGCCAAGTCGCCACCGGCGGCCCGGGCCCAGCTCCCCATGGCCGGTGTGATACCATCCACCACTGGTTTAAAGAAGCTGTCGCCCAAGACACCGCGCGAGAAGTCATAATTATTTCCCACGAGGCCGTTTAAGGTAGTGTTGAGGCCGCCAAAGCTGCCGCCCGCTTCTGTCAGGCCGCTCTGAAAGGTGTTAAGGAGGTGCGGCATCACCTGCTGCATTAAAATCTGATTCAGTTGCGGCATCAGATCGCGAGTTAATTGGCCCCAGGCCGGATCACTCGCCACACTGTCGGCAGTAGTGCTCGCGACGCCAGCTAATACTCCTTCAACAATAATTTGCTGATCGGCGGCGCTGACATTCCCCCGAAGGCTTGAGGTGTCGATGTTGCCGACGGGGACGACCAAGCCAAGTAATCCCGCACCACTGCGAGTTTGGCTAATGACATCTTCCGCGGTGCTTTGGGCGTCGCTGGCGGCTTGATGGGTGCTATCCGCTGCGGTCTTCACCATTTCCGCGATGCGAGCCATAAACTCGGGGTTGTTGCGCAAGGCGGCGGCGATCCCACTGCTTGATTGTCGTCCCAAATAACTTGGCAGATTATTTTGAACGGTTTGCTGGATCAGATTGGGCAGCTCGTGGTTAAGGATTTGAGGGGTTAGAGTGGTGACGCCGTTGGTGATGATATTTGGCAGAGCGCTGCTGATTTGGCTACTGCTTAAGCCTTGTTGCAGCATGCCGCTAATGGCATTGTTGACGTATCCTGGCAGGACGCCGCGGAGCTGGCTATTTAAAACTTGCGGTAGGGCCGTGGCTAGCTGATTTTGTAACAGAGTGGGAAACTGCTGATTCATGAACTGGCTTAAACTTTGGGGTAGTTGTTGGCTAAGGTTGCTGGCGACAAGATTAGAAAGGCTCCCCGCTTTATTAACTAAGCCGTTAATCCCTAGTTCTTGTTGGCATTGTTGCTGGTCTTGTTGATGCTCTTGCTGAAGCGCCTGATCAGGGTCTTGGGCTTGGCCGGAACCAAGAACATCGGCCGTGCTTAAAGCGCAGCTGTCGCCAGTGCAGCCGCCGTAATCAACCAAAGAGCTAAACGGACAAGAGCCGCCCGAGCAGGTGCTGGTGAAGCTAGTGATGCTACAAAAAGGGCCGGTGCATTGGGCGGAAGTGATAGCGGGAGTGACGAGTAAGGCCAGGGTGAGCGAGAGGAACAAAAGTTTTGAAAAGAAAGATTTCATCGAATATTACGGGCGGCGAAGTAAGGATCAAACTGTCTTAGAAAATCCGTGAACTCTAAAAGTTTGCCGGGACTAGCTTGGGCTGCGCGGGTGGCGATTAAGGGCTCGGTTTTGACTTGGCTCATCAAGTACGCGAGCTGTGCTAGGTATGAAGCGCGGTTAATGAGCTCTAGGTGGAGGGTGGCGGCACTGGCTGGTACGTCCATTGCCAGCAAACTTTGTACTAAGGCAAAGTAGGTTTGAGCAGCGGGAACGATCGGTGCTAGAGCGTTCTCATCGCCATGGGCCACGTAGGCCACCAGCGCTGCGCTCTCGCCTCCTGGTTTGGCAGCAGTGAAAGTCTGGAGCGCTGATCGCAAATTGCGCCCATATTCGGCTACGCTCGCGGCTGTTTCCGCACTTTCAAGTTGCAGATCTTTTCGTTGGTACACCCCGAGAGACGCAATCTCGCCGCTCGGACTGATGAGGGGCTTATTTGTTTCGAGGATCGCGTTGCGAACCAGGGCCTCGAGCCGAGCTTGGGGGTTGGTGAGCTTGTCGTTGGGGCCGCGGACTAAGGGGTTTCGTCCTGCCGCGACCTCGGCACCGTCGCTGGTGCCATCGCCGTCAGTGTCGGGATTGGTGGGATTAGTGTGCCACTCAACCTCTTCCCAATCAGCTAGGCCGTCATTGTCGCTATCGGGCCGGTTAATTTTTTTAATCCCCGACCCGGCAAGTTCTCCCGCAACGCTTTGGCCCCCCAGCCACCACAAACACGCGAGGGCCGCGATAAATACGGCAAAAACGCCGATCAAAATAATCACCACCTTTTTCACCCTGTCTCCATTATAAACTCTTTTCTACCCCGAGAATAGAGAATGAATCCCCAGTTTTGATGTGGAAGGCGGCAACGCTCCCGGCGGGCACTTCAAGTACTCGGGTTACGTCCTGTTTAGGGTAAATAATTTGCGGATAGGAGTTGGGGGTAAAATTTTCGGTCACTTGGGTGATGGTGTCGTCCGGACCAAGCCAAATAATATCGATCGGGAACTTCATCTCTTTCATCCAAAAACCGGGACGGCTGGGAGTATCAAATATAAATAACAAGCCCGTGTTGGGTGCGAGATTGGGGCGCCCCGAGAGACCCTGGGCCCGAGCTTCGGGCGTGTCTGCTACTTCCACCATAAATCGAGCGCCGTTAATCCACACCACCGGACTCTCGGGAGTGATTACGTTTGGGTTTATTGTGGTGGAGGAGCTGGCGGTGGTGCCCGTTTCGGCTCGCGGGGTTAGATTAATCCCTTGCGCAATACCAAGGAAGAGGATCGCTAGCGCGATTAAGCCCAAAATAAGGCTTGAATTAACGGGTTTTAGAGTTGTTGGGTCAGACATTGCCAATCGCTTAGGCCTAAATCTTCGGCTCGGGCGTTGGGCTCAATTTTACAGGCGGCGAGCGTTGCTGTCGAACACAACAGATTGCTCTTTAATAACTTGCGCTTGTGGGCAAAGCCGCGATGTAAAATCTCAAAGAATTTAGCGGAATCAGCGAATGGTTTGATCTTAAAAATGCCCAAAATCGCTGAATCGACGTTGGGGACAGGGTAAAACGCGCCGCGCGGCACCGTTTTTAGGTATTTTGGCTCGCCAAACGCTTTAACACTAATTGATAGTAAGCTTTCTTTGCCGTCGCGAGCCACAATCCGCTCGGCCACCTCTTTTTGGAGCATGATCACTATATTTTGCGGGTGGTTTTGGCCTTCTAAAGCCAAACGCAAAAGCTGGCCGGTGATGTAGTAAGGCAAATTAGCCACCAACTTCCAACGTTTTTCTTCCAAACCTAATTTTTCAAAACCTAACTCTAAAATATCGCCGTGAATAAGCTCGAGGCGACCGACTTCGATCGCAACCTTAAACTTTTCTTGTAAAATAGCGATTAAGCGATCGTCTTTTTCGACCACGACCACTTTTTTGGCAGTCGTCGCTAGTAATTGCTCGGTGAGCACGCCCATCCCGGGGCCAATCTCGAGCACGGTATCTTCGGCTGTCAGTTCCGCCGCGGCGATCATGGCCGCGAGCGCTGTTGGCGATTTAAGCCAGTTTTGCGCGAGGG
>CAZMMP010000033.1:0-6625 GCA_964567425.1 uncultured Candidatus Saccharibacteria bacterium | reverse complement strand
GATGTACCCCCTCGAGACAGATGCTGATTTAGCCGAGTGGCGCGAGGACTTGCTTGATGTGGGCGCGAGCTCGGCCCAAATCCACAAGCTCACCGTTCAACGCCGGCGGTAATTCGCCGCCACTTCATCCCCGCTTCACGCGGAAGCGGCAAGCTGCTATAATTGCTTCCCGTGATTGAGCTTAATCATCTAACCAAAAAGTTCGGCGACTTTACCGCCGTTAACGACATCTCGCTTACTGTCAAAGCTGGCGAGGTGTTTGCCTTTTTGGGTCCGAATGGTGCCGGCAAAACGACCACGATCAAGATGCTCACCACTCTCTTGCATCCCTCGAGCGGAACGATCAAGCTCGACGGCCACAATGTCACCGAGCACCCTGGCCGCACCCGCCGCGCGTTTGGCATCGTCTTCCAAGACCCTTCGCTCGACAACGAGCTCACCGCGTATGAGAACATGCAGTTCCACGCCATTCTCTACGGCCTCTCTCGTGACCAATATCAAGAGCGAATTGGGAAATTGCTTGAACTTGTCGGGATGGCCGATCGGCGCAATGATTTTGTGAAAAATTTCTCCGGCGGGATGAAGCGCCGCCTCGAGATTGCCCGCGGCCTCTTGCACTCGCCAAAGGTGCTCTTTCTCGACGAGCCGACCATCGGCCTGGACCCGCAAACCCGCAATCATATCTGGAATTATGCCCGCAGCCTTAATCAAACCGAGCAGGTAACGATTTTTTTCACCACTCACCACATGGAGGAGGTTGAGCGCTATGCTGACCGGATCGGCATTATTGATCACGGCAAAATTATTACCGTCGGCACCGCGGCGGAAATTCGCGCTAAGGCGGGTAACGCCGCGAGCCTGGAGGATGCCTTTATCGAGCTCACCGGCCGTGAGATCCGAGCAGAGAAAAGTGACTTCTCGAAAAGCACGCTCCGCAGCTTTAACAAAATGTAATTTATTATGCGCACGATCTACATTCTCTGGTTGCGGCAATTAAAGCGCTTTTACCGCAAAAAGGCTTCGCTCGTCGGCGCCTTGGGCCAACCGGTCATTTTTCTCCTCGCGTTCGGCTTTGGTCTCTCGCCAATTTTTGCCCGGGCCGGTGCTGGCAATTATCTCCAGTTTATCGCTCCCGGCATTATTGCCATGACCGCGCTCTTTACCTCAATTTTCACCGGCGTGGAGATTATTTGGGACAAACAATTCGGCTTTTTGAAAGAAACCTTCGTCGCCCCCGTCTCCCGCTTTGAGATCATGGTCGGCAAAACCTTAGGTGGTGCCACCGTCGCCGCCATTCAAGGTATCCTCGTCTTTTTGATTACGCTTATTATCGGCTTCCGTCCCATTTCCCTCCCCCTCTTGCCGCTCGCCCTCCTCTATCTCCTCCTCATTTCGATCCTCTTCTCGGCTTTAGGCACGGCGATTGCCGCCCGGCTCGACGACATGCAGGGCTTCCCCCTCATTATTAACTTTGTGATTCAGCCGCTCTTTTATCTCTCGGGCGCCATCTTCCCCCTCGTTGGCTTACCTGCTATTTTAAGCATCATCACTAAGATTGATCCGCTCTCCTATGGTGTGGACGGCCTCCGCTATGCTCTTGGCGGCCAGTTCGCTTTCTCCCCGCTCTTGAGCTTGAGCGTGCTCTTAGGCAGTATCGTCATCGTCACCTTGATCGGCCTCTACCAATTCTCCAAAATCGAATTATAGTCCACTTTCGGTTATGAAATTTAAGCCAAGTCGGGTAAAATAAAAGCATGCTTCTCTCCGGCCGACGACCACGTCAGTTGCGTTGGCTCTATCCCCTCACGGTGGGATTGGTGCTAACGGCTGGGCTCGGCATTACCGCCTATTTTATCTTTACCGTCTATCAAGCTAAAAAAGAGGCGATGATTTCTCGCGCCGAAACTCTGGCGGAAATTATCCAGCCGGCCGACGTCCAAGCCTTGAGCGGCAGTTTAAACGACACGAGCAACCCGGCTTTCATCCGTCTCAAAAATTTACTCTCCTCGCTCCGCTCCGCCAATCCCGACTTGCGCTTTATTCGACTTATCGGCCGCCAAGCCACGACAGGCACGATGTTTTTTTACGCTGACTCCGAACCGTTTAGTGCCGCCGACTACTCCTTGCCGGGCGATCTGTATCCGGAGGGGACGGCGCTCATGGCCGAGGTGTTAAACGGCGCTACCGAGACTGGTTTTGAACGCTCCAGCGACGAGTGGGGCGACTGGTATTCGGCCTACGCGTCGGTGCGAGCCACGCGCGGCGGCCAGGTGGTTGCCTTGGTCCGCCTCGACACCTTGCGAACGGATTTTCTGCTGGACTTGGTCCGTTCTGGCACCGTGCCGCTCTTATTTACCGTCATTCTCCTCGCCGTGATTATGGCCACGCGCTACGCGAGCGAACGCGAGCGACGCTACCTCGAAGAAAAGGATGAATTTATTACCATCGCTTCGCACGAGATCCGCGCGCCACTCACCGGCCTGCGCTGGGCCACTGAAAATCTCTTAAGCCAGAGCAAGGACCAAACAGACGGCCGCTTTGATCCCGAAACCAAAAAAACCATCGAGACAATGCATAACGATTGCATCGCTCTCATCAACAACCTCAACAACTTGCTTGATTTAACAAGCCTTGATGCCCCCGGCCAAACCCGCAAACGCGAGAAGGCGATTATCCTCCTGCCTTTGGTAACCGAAGTCGCGCGGAGTCTCGAGCTCACGGCTGCCTCCCGCGGCGTGACGATTGCCCTTGATCCCTCGCTTTCAACCAATCTCAAAGTCCGAGGTGATGAAGAAGAGTTGCATCATTTGTTCGCCAATATTCTCTCCAATGCCGTCCGCTATACTGCCCCACATACCGAAGTGCGCGTAAAATACGCTCGACAAAGCGGCTGGGAAGCCGTCTCGGTAACGGACCGAGGCCCCGGTCTCTCGACTGAAGAACAAGCTCAGATTTTCGGCGGGTTCCGCGGTACACGCGGACTATTGCGCACTAATGAACACGGCACCGGCATCGGTCTCTACTTGGCGGAACGGATTGCCGAACTCCACGGCGGCTTAATCGGCGTTGCTTCCGCTCCCGGCCACGGCAGCACCTTTACCGTCTTTTTACCACCCGGGCGGTAATGGACTTTGTCGAGATTGACTCGCAGTTGATTTTGATTAATCTCTAAACTAGAAACGATCTTTCCACTCTAACAAGAAAAGGAGGTGGCTCATGCCGCCAGTGACCGTTACCATTAATTGGGAGCGGGCTGAATCGGTATTCGGCACTCTCCTGGAAGCACTCAAACATGGGCGCTACCCGTACAACATAGCCAAGCCACCCCAGCGGCAAGAAAATCTGCCTCGCCGCTTAGTCTGGGGCAGTGTTGAGCATGCGCGTTTCCTCTTCTGCGCCTGTTACTACATGCGCGGCGGGATCACGAGCGAGACAGCTATTTTGGCCCTCGGTCGGCTCTACCTGAAAGCGCCGAAAATCTTTATCCCTCAAACTTTTCTTCAACCGCAAGGGAAAAAGAGACGGGTTCGGCAGCACCTAACTAACAATGGTCTGGGTTACAATGCCAAAGAAACTGCCCGCAATTGGGTAGAAAATTTCGGCAAATTGGAACGTTTTTGGGATGGGTCACCCGCACTACTATTTGCCAATGTCGAGAATTATGAGGACATTTGCAAACGAATCATCCACAACGGCAACAAATCAGCCGAGAACCCAAATGGCTTTTACGGTTTTCGGGAGAAGATGGTAAGCATGTTGATCCACTTCCTGATGGACGCTGAGATCATTCCTCCCTTCACCTTCCCCGTGCCGGTGGACTTTCATGTATTGCGAATCCTAGTGGCACATGAGCTCTTGGTGGTAAAAGGAACGCAACCCGGAGACAATCTCTATCAGCCAGCAGTCCTGGTCGCCGCGCGCAAGTTAACAGAGACGTACTGTCGTAAACACGGCGTTAATTCTCTCCGACTCGGCGATGCGCTGTGGCTACTCTCTAGCGCCCTCTGTCGCCTCCACCCAGGTAACGAAACGATTTATGGCAAACGAGAAGGACGACGCACGATCTTGAGACCAATTGTCCCGGATTGGAATAATCCCAATCACTACAACCGCTACGCTCAAGCCTGCGGTCAGTGCCCCATCGAGAGAAGCTGCCGACATACGGTGCCAGCTGGCCACTATTATGTGCGGGGCGAGCTGGTCATCCGCGGTTCACGAGCCAAACCTGCCACCCTGTTCGACTAATCCCACCCACCCTTCAGCACGAGGGGCGGGTGGTTTTTCGTCAATTAGACAGAGCGAGGAGCACCGTTTACAATAGGGTCAGAAGGCTGTTCTTTCCACATTTTTACGAGAGGAGGTGAAGTATGGCCAAAGCGCTGACCCTATGGAAGCGCACGCGAAACAAGGGAACTCCCGTTTGGGTGGGAAATTTTTTTCAGCATTTGGCCGCGCGAGTATTGCACGCCCGGCTGGCAACTGAGGGCACGGCCGACCTGGAGATCGAAGCCTTAGCTGCTGGTATTGAAGTGAAGGGGGCAGACAATAATCACCACGTCCGAATCTCTCTTGACCAGTTTGAGAATCACACGACGGGAGTAGGAACTTTCCCTCATCGACTTGATCATTTCCTATACTGTCTGGGTTGTTACCACAATCGAGAACCGTGGGGAAAGAAGGGTAATAAACGACGCTCGCTTTTGGCGCGCTGTCGTGATGAGGTGACGGCCTATCAGCTGCTGGCCCGCCAAACGACAGCGCTTTACATTTTCGATCATCAAATCTTTACCCTGATTCGAAAATTGTGCGGTGTTCGCCGCGGGGCCTTCCCCTGCACTCCCGGTCAAGAAGTTATCTCCCTATCTCGACACTTCCTGGCTCAGTTTAATGAACAGGAGGGACCTACCACGTTGAGGAACCTCGGACTCGATCCTCCAAAATGGGTGGTTCGCGAACGCTTGGTTGTCATGACGATCATGATTGGACTCTTCTCCCACCCCCTTTCACTGCGAGTAGTCGAGGTTCTACCACGGGCGTTACTCGACTTGCTTGATCCAATTGCTCGCGTCCCCGCCAACCCGCACCAGGCCGCTCGTCGCACCTTGCGCCTACCGGTGACTGCTTAAAAAGCCATTAGTTGATGTTCGACTGGTGGCTTTTTCGTTTCTCACGCCGTTTGGTATACTAGCACCATGACTAATAAAATTATCGGCGTCATTGTGGCCTTGTTAGTAATCGGTGGCGTGGTGTGGGTGCTCGACCAGCGTTCCACCACCGTTAAGTTACCCGCGACTCCTAGTGATACCACCTCGGCCCCGCATGAGACGATTAACCCTAACGCCAGTAACCCAACCGCAACTACTACTCCAGCTGAAACTCCTGCTTCTACCCCCACCACTCCCACTAGCCAAGGCTACACTGCCACCATTGTTGCTACTCACAACAACGCCGCTAGCTGTTGGACGATCATCGGCAGCAACGTGTATGACGTAACGAGTTGGATCAGCAAGCACCCCGGCGGTCGTGCGGCCATCCTTGCCACCTGCGGCATTGATGCTACCGCGGCCTTCACTCGTCAGCATGGTTCAAGCGCTAAAGCGCAAGCGGCGCTTGCCACCTTTCTCATTGGTTCTCTAAGCTCTTAAACTTTTTCTCTCCCCGGTATGAAAATTAAAAAATTAGGCCACTGTTGCCTGCTTCTTACCCTTGAAAAATTAACGATCTTAACTGACCCAGGCGCTTACTCTGCGAGTCAAAATAAACTGACTGGCATTGACGTTATCCTTATCACTCACGAGCACGCTGATCACTTTCACCTCGAGTCAGTGAAGGAGGTACTGGCTCATAATCCGAGTGCCCGAATTTTTACCAATAAAAGCGTTGGTGCTAAACTCGCCGCGGCTGGTGTTGCCTTTGAACTCCTGGAGGGTGCGAGCGGCATCGAAGTGAATGGGGTTAGGCTCCAGGCGGTGGACGCTAAGCACGAGGAGATTTTTGAAGACTGGGGCCAGGTCCAAAACACCGGCTATCTGATTAACGACAAATTGTTCTATCCTGGCGATGCCTTTGCTGATCCCGGCCAAGATGTCGAAGTACTCGCCCTCCCTATCGCCGGGCCCTGGTGCCGAATCGCGGATGCTCTACATTACGCACTTCGTTTAAAACCTAAGATAATCTTCCCGGTCCACGACGGCATGATCCGACTCGACCGAATAATTCCCCTTCGTCGAGTTACTGACCAGATTCTCACTCAACGCGGCATTACATTTATTCCTCTCGGAGAAGAAGAGGAAACTGATTTAGCCTAAGAATTGCACCAAACGAGGTTTCAAGCTCGTAGTAGCTAGTAAGCATGGCTTACGAGATTGAACCGCCAAGTGATTTAGGTTTTCGCATTTTGCAGCGAATTCGCCGGCAACGGCGAATTCGCTTTGCCGGCTGGCTAGTCGGGACAATTGCCGCCTGGAGCGGGGCGGTGGCTACCGCTCTCTACGCCGCCACTCAAGCTCGCGATACTGGCGCTGGCGAATTTATCGCGTTGCTCTTCTCGGGCGATACTGTAATCTACCGCGCCTGGCGGGAGCTATTATTGGCCGCCCTAGAGTCACTTCCCCTGCTTGGGTTC
>CAZMMP010000032.1:0-6705 GCA_964567425.1 uncultured Candidatus Saccharibacteria bacterium | reverse complement strand
TGGCGAGCACTTTTGTGTTCCCCGCTGCCTCACTCTTGGCAGAGCCGCCCCCTTTCCTTAGCCTCGTTTTTACAGACCTGGATTGGGTGGGAGTAGCGATCACTGACGCCGGAGCCGACCTGTCTCACAGCAATGCTCCGGGCAGCCTTAGCCGCACTAGCGGCGGCGGGATCATGATTGAAGACATTGCTGGCGATGCCCTCAAGACCGGGCAAAGTTCAGCGACCATCTTCTTCGCTGCCGACTTTTCCACTGGTTACAAAAAGAGCCTGGTAAAGATTGGCGGTAGTGACAGCTCAATAGCCGAAGCCTTGGCCTTTGTGCCTAAGAACAGCTCCGTTTCAGTGGTTCCCGCACCTGATGCCGGCGCGCTGGTGTGCCTAGGGATCAGCCTGATCCTGCGACATCGCCGACGTTAGGCTCTTATCAGCCTTTTTGTTTCTCCTGTGAGCCACCTAGTCTGACATCGCCTAACGGCCGTGAGCTAGGTGGCTTTTTTATGTGACAATAATTGACAATTAGTCTGCTCGAGCTATCATTAGCTCCGGATTGGGACTTACTCTTTATGGAGAAAGTAGTATGCGCGAAGCCTTCAGATGCGCGTCAGTACTTAGTTTCAATCACACTACCGGTGTTGGAACTATCAATAACGGCGATGGAGCAAGCCTCCTCTACTTCAAACTTGATGCGGGTGGGAGACCGGTGATCAAAGAAGGCCGAATTGTAGGCACGAAAGGTCGCCATTGTCCTCAAACCCCAACCGTTGGAGCTGCCATCTTCCACAGCGCGAAAACTTACCACAACAATGGCAAAGAATGGGTCAAAGCCTGGACGATGGTGCTTCCCGCACCTCGCGTGGTAGGCGCCGCCCGACGGCCCAGCATCCCGGCGCCACCGATCTTCTCTGAACCCACTGGCCCAAAACGAAGGTTCATGTCCATCGTTCACTAATCTCTTCCTCTCTCAAAATCATCCCAATCCCCTCACGGCCGTCGCGGTTCGTGAGGATTTTTTTCAAAATTTTATGATTGTATCAAACACCCAACTTACTGAAATCGCTTCGGTACTTACGCGCGGCGAATTAGTGGTCTTGCCCACCGACACCATTTATGGAATAGTCGCCTCGGCCACCAACCCCCAAGCCCTGCAAAAGTTAATCGCCGCTAAGCAGCGCTCGCCCCACAAGCCCTTTATCACTCTTATTCATCGCGTTGAGGATCTAACACTGTTTGGCATCCAACTTAGCTCGGCCCAAGCCGCCGCTCTTAATCAGTTGTGGCCTGGCCAAGTGAGCGTGGTAATTGGCATGGCCGCTTTTCGCCTCCCTGCCCTGCCTTGGCTGCGAGATCTTATCACTCTTACCGGCCCGCTGGCGGCCCCGAGCGCTAATCCCGAGGGAGAACCACCGGCCACAACTATTGAGCACGCCCGGGCCTACTTTGGAGAGCGGGTGAGCTATTACCTCGACGGCGGCCTAGTTACCGGCAAAGCCTCGACTCTGCTCAAGCTGGAAGCGGATGGCAGCACCACCACTTTGCGTGTATAATGGCGGGCATGGAAAATCAAAAATCAAACAGTGTGCCAGCCGCCATCGTCATTGCCGGGCTGATTATCGCCGGTGCAATTTATTTAAAAACCCCGAGTACGCCTCTCGCTACTACCCCCAGTGCGGAGAAAAAGTTTGATCAAGCCGCGCTCGTCGCCCTAGCCCAAGCCCAACCAGTGGATGCGACCAAGCTCCAAGCCTGCCTTGCGGCGCGGCCGGCTAAAGATCTGATTGCCGCCCAAGCCGATGAAGCGGTCAAGCTGGGAGCTCAAGGAACGCCCTTTTCAATTGTCGTTACCGCCTCTGGTAAAACCACTGTTATTCCCGGCGCGCTCTCTTTTCAGGACTTACAACCTCTGCTCGAGGCCGCCATTGCCGACAAGCTCGCCAGCTCGACGCTCGTCACCCTGCCGGCGGCCATTACTCCCTTGAGTCAAAAAGATCATCTTAACGGCAACCCCAACGCTCCGGTTAAAATTATTGAATATTCCGACCTTGAATGCCCCTTTTGCAAGGAGTTCCACGAGACCATGCTCCAGGTTATGCGTGAGTACGGCGCCGAAGGTCAGGTGGCCTGGGTCTACCGCCACTTCCCGCTGACGAAACACCCTCAAGCCGAACCGGATGCCGAAGCAGCCGAATGCGTCGCTTCCTTAGGCGGCGAAACCGCCTTCTGGGACTTCATCACTAAGGTCTTCTCGGCGCACTAACTTCACTCAAACAAAAACCACCCCAGTTGTTGGGGTGGTTTTTGTTGTATTAGTAGCCGAGCAGCCGCTTCACTTTGTCGTGCTGGCGAATCTTTTCGTGCGCTTTGGCCTCGATCTGGCGGATGCGTTCACGAGTGACGCCGAACTCGCGCCCTACTTCCTCGAGGGTGCGCATCACTCCGTCGGTTAAGCCGTGACGCATCTCTAAAATCTTGCGCTCTTTGGGCGAGAGATCAGCGAGAATCTCTTGAATCTGATCGTGCAAGATACGGCGCGAGACGTCTTTGTCGGGCGAAGCGATCTTGTTGTCGGGGATGAATTCGCCGAGGGTTGATTTCTCCTCGTCGGTATTCGTCGGCTTATCGAGCGAGGTGGTGCTTTGATCAATCTTCTCAATCGTGTAAATTTTATCCACCTCCACGCCCATCTCGGTCGCAATCTCCTGGGGCAGCGGCTCGCGGCCAAGGTCTTGGGTTAAGCGACGCACGACTTGTTTGTATTTCGCGATCGTTTCGACCATGTGTACCGGGATGCGGATCGTGCGTGATTGATCAGCGAGCGCGCGCGTTACCGCCTGCCGGATCCACCAGGTGGCATAGGTCGAGAATTTGTAACCGCGAGTCCAGTCGAATTTCTCCACCGCTTTAAACAAACCCAGGTTCCCTTCCTGAATTAAGTCGAGGAGCGTGAGATCGGTTGAGCGACCGATGTAGCGCTTAGCGATCGAGACGACGAGTCGCAGGTTAGCGTTAGCAAGCGCATTTTTCGCCTCCTCATCGCCCTTCAAAATCCGTTGCGCTAACTCCCGCTCTTCGGCTGCCGAGAGGAGCTTGTGCTTGCCGATCTCCTTTAAGTACATCTGCACCGAATCGAGCGAACTACCCGCCCGCGCCTTCTCTAAAATCTTAGAGGTATCAAAATCCTCTAATAAGCCTCCTTCCTCGAGGACATCAACACCAGCGGCTTCAAATTTTTCATACACCTCTTCGAGCAGGCCGAGATTGTTCTCCACGTTCGGGAATTCTTTCAAAAGTTCGGTATAGGTCACAAAGCCTCGGGTGCGGCCTTTCAGGAGCAAGTGTTCGATCTTCTGTTCGGTCGCTTCGGCGCTCGACACCGCCTTTTTGGTGGGAGCCACCGACTTCTTCTTGGACGCCACTTTTTTGACAGCCTTTACGGCCTTAGGAGCGGACGCCTTCTTAATTGTTTTCTTCTTTTTTGCCGCCATACCGCTAATTATTTTTTATCGTATTAATTTTTTGTGAAATTGCTTGAACCCGCTCCAACAAATTCTTCATAGTAGCCTCATCCCCTCTCGCTTGGGCTTGAGCGAGCTCCTTCATGAGCCCGAGGCGCTCCTCTCGCACCCGCTCCAACTCCTGCTCACGGCGGAGCTCGGCAATCTCGGCATCATGAGCTGGATCACCCGCCAAGAGCTCCAGGCCCGCCAGCCGCTCCGCAATCCGCTCCAAGCGTGATTTCGCTGCTACCGCTGGGGACTTAGACGCCAGCGTCGCCGATCCTCCTTCGTTCCCGCGAACGGCGAGCTCGGCCACGTCAGCGCGGATCACCTCCTCGCGCAAGTGAGTAAGCGCCGCGATCTTGCCGATAAAATGTGCTTGATCAATCCGCTCCCGCAAGCGGGCCACATACGGATAGACTTCGCGTTTTAAGGCATGGGCTAGCTCGCGCTCCCCGCGGACCCGCTCACTTACCGACTCGAGCAAGAAGTCAATCACATGCAGCGCTCCCGCCACGCGCCGCGGCCATTCAGTCGGATCAGCGACAATGAGATCCGCTGGGTCTTGCCCGGCCGGCAAGCGGGCAATGCGCACTTCGAGCCCCGCCTCGAGCGCCAAGCCGATCCCTCGGGCCGCGGCAGCGATGCCGGCCGCGTCGCCATCAAAGGCCATCACGAGATTACGCGTCAACCGACCAAGCGCCTCCAGGTGATGGGCGGTGAGCGCCGTGCCAGAGACCGCCACTGCATTGGTGACGCCCGCCTGATGTGACAGCAGGAGATCTAATTGCCCTTCCACCAGCACCGCCCGATCCTCGCGTCGGATCGCTACCTTCGCTCGATCAAAACCGTAGAGCAAGCGGCTCTTATCATAGAGTGGAGTTTGCGGGCTGTTGACATATTTCCCTCCCGCCTCGGGCGGCGCGTCGGGTGGGAACACGCGGCCGGAGAATCCCACGACGCGGCCGGAGCTATCCGCGAGCGGGAACATAATCCGCGAGCGGAAGCGGTCGTAATACCGGCCGGTGGTGCCTGGCTGGCCCGGATTAGCCCGCGCCACGATCGTGAGTCCCGATTTTTCAATAACCTCATCGGTAAATCCCGCCCGGCGGAGCTGCTCATGGACCGCGCGCCACTCCGCTGGAGCAAAGCCCAACCCCCACGCCGCCATAGTCTCCGTCGTGAGGCCGCGGCGCGCGAGATACTCGCGCGCCGCCGGCGTGTCAGCAAGAGTGGTGCGGTAGAACTCTTTCGCCGTATCAAGAATGGCAAAGAGCGACTGGCGCGTGGGATCCTGGGAAAAGTTGCTCCGCTCGAGCGGCACGCCCGCTCGCTCCGCTAAGACCTTGAGTGCGCCCACAAAATCTAAACCCTCGATCTCTTCCACAAACGAGAAGACGTCGCCGCCTTTGTTGCAGCCGAAGCAGTAAAAACTATTGCGCGCCGGTGAGACAAAGAACGAAGCGGTCTTCTCTTGATGAAAGGGGCACCGTGCCTTGTAGTTAATACCCGCTTTCTCCAGTTTCAAATACCCTGAAATGACTTCGACAATGCCTAACCGATCCTTAATTTGCTGGACTGGGGCTGACATCAGCTTTCTTAGACCCCAAGCCAGTACCGGCCGGGATCAAACGTCCGAGAATGACGTTTTCTTTCAAGCCACGCAAGCGATCGAGGCCGCCGCGAATAGCAGTCTTAATAAGCACGCGAGTGGATTGACCGAAGGCCACCGCCGCAATGAAACTCGAGGTTGAGAGTGACACTTCCGAGATGCCAAGGAGCACAATATCGCCGGTCGCTTCCTTGCCCCCATTGTGACGGACGAGATTATTGGCCTCCACGAGCTCAATGTTCTCTACCACGTCACCGGTCTCAAAGTTAGTATCGCCCACCTGGCGGATCTTGCGACGCGAGAACATCTGGCGAACAATGATCTCGATGTGCTTGCGCGATACCGCCGTGCCTTGCAGCTCGTAGGGCTTATTAATTTCGTTAATGATATATTCCTCGGTGGCATCCTTACCCGCCAGCTTAAAGAGCGACTGGAGATCAGCCGAACCGTCAGTTAAGAGCTGGCCCACGTGCACCATGTCACCCTTCTTTACGATCGGATCGCGAACGACAGGGGCGCGGTATTCAATGCTCCCCTCTTTGCCCTTGCCGCGAGGAGCATCGGCTAAGATGGTAATAATCGTCTCTTTGTGGTCAGTCTTGACCTCAAGCACTGTCCCGTCTACTTCAGAGATAATGGCCGGGGTTTTGGGCAACCGACGTTCAAAAATTTCTTCGACGCGCGGCAAACCAGCCACAATGTCGCCGCCAGTATCGACACCGCCCGCGTGCTTAGTCCGCATGGTGAGCTGGGTACCCGGTTCGCCAATGGCTTGAGCCGCCACAATCCCGACCGGTTCGCCGATCCGGACCACGCCGCCGCGACCAAGATCCAGGCCGTAGCAGCGCTGGCAGAGACCATGGACCGACCGACACGTGAGCACGGTTCGAATTTGCGCCTCCGTAACTCCCACCTTCTCCGCTTTCGCGGCATCCTCATCAGAGAGCAAGTGACCAACCGAGAAGAGCACGCTGCCGTCCGGAGCTTTAAGATCAGCGGTTAACGCCCGGCCGCGAATCAAGCGGGCAATGCCGCGATCAAAACCCGAGCTGTGGGCGGTCGACACCAGCTTGCCCGTTGTATCGCCACAATCCTCTTCGGTAATCACCATATCTTCTGCCACGTAGACCAAGCGGCGGGTCAAATAACCCGCCTTGGCCGTGTTCAAAGCCGTGTCAGTGAGACCCTTGCGTGAGCCGTGAGTGGTAATAAAGTACTCGAGCGGCGAGAGACCCTCCTTGTATGACGGGATAACCGGGAAGTCAATCACCCGGCCGCCGGGGTTAACCATTAAGCCCTTCATGCCCGCCATTTGCCCAACTTGCCGCGCCGAACCGCGCGCGCCGGAGGCGAGCATGTACGAGACCGAACCCTCTTTATTAAGATTATCGAGCAGGCTCCGTTCGATCTTGCCGAGCGTCGAACCCCAGAGTTTGATTACGAGACGATAGCGCTCCTCCGGCGAGAGCAAACCCTCTTCATACTTCTCTTCGAGGTTCTGCTGTTCGCGCTTAGCCGCGGCCACCAGTTCCACCTTGGCCTCGGGGACGTTAACGTCATCAATACCCCAGGTCGTCCCCGAGCGAGTGGCGTACTT
>CAZMMP010000031.1:0-6762 GCA_964567425.1 uncultured Candidatus Saccharibacteria bacterium | reverse complement strand
GCTCCAAAAGGAGGCCGAGACCAAAGCTCGCGAAAGCGAAATTGCCGCCGCCAAAGCGGCTAAGGAAGCGCCGGCCGCTGCTAAAAAATAAGCCATGAAAGCCTCAATCTCCAATTTTCGCATTTCACCCCGCAAGGTTCGCTTGGTAGCGAATTTGGTCAAAGGCAAAAAGGTGCCCGATGCCCTCGCTTCGCTCGCCATTCTCCCTAAGCGCTCGGCGACGCCGATTGCTAAGCTGATCAAGTCGGCCGAGGCCAACGCCGGGAAAAAGGAGGGTTTGGCGGTTAAGGATATCCAGGTCAACAAGGGTGTGACCTTAAAGCGGATGATGCCACGGGCCCACGGTCGTGGGGCGCGGATCAATAAGCGCACCAGTCATATCGAAGTGACGCTCCAATAATTTATTATGTCCCACAAAGTCCATCCTTATAGTCATCGTCTCGGCGTAATTCGCGACTGGCAGTCGCGTTGGTTTGCCGCGCCGGGAGCGTATCAAGAGTTTTTAAAATTTGATGTTTTGCTCCGCGAGTATTTAGAGAAGCGGCTCCGGGGGATGTTTGTGGATTCGATTGAGGTTGAGCGCGGTGCGCACTCGTTGCGCGTGATCGTAAAAAGTTCTCGCCCAGGCATGATTATTGGCCGCTCGGGCGAAGGCGCCGCTAAGCTAAAGAAGGACATCACCGCCTTTGCCAAAAAGATTGGAGCGGTACTCCCGAAAGACTTTCGTCTCGACATTGAGGAGGTCAAAAATCCGGAGGCTCATGCCCGGATTGCCGCCCAAATGATCGTCGAGAGTCTCGAAAAACGGATGCCCTTTAAGCGCGCCGCCAAACTGGTGATGGAGAAGGTGATGGCCAACCGTGAGGTCAAGGGGGTGCGCGTTGGTCTCTCGGGGCGCTTGGGTGGTGGCGATATGGGCCGGACGGAGAACTTGAAAAAAGGTCGTTTGCCGCTTCAGACGCTCCGGGCGGACATTGATTTTGCTCGGGAGAAGGCCTATCTCTCGTACGGCGTCATCGGCGTTAAGGTTTGGATTTATCGGGGCGAAATTTTTAATTAACCGACCATGTTGCTCCCGAAAAAAGTTAAACATCGCAAGTGGCACACCATGCGTCACAACCCGGCTAAAGCGAAGGTGGAGACCCGGGGGATCACGCTCGCCTTCGGCTCGCATGGCTTAAAGGCGACGACGCCTGGCCGGGTTCGCTCTAATCAAATTGAAGCGGCGCGCAAGACGATCATGCACGAGCTCCAAAAGGCCGGTAAAATGTGGATTCGCATTTTCCCTGACAAGCCCTATACCCAAAAAGGCGCCGAAACGCCGATGGGTAGCGGTAAGGGCGATCCGCAGGGTTATGAGTTTATCGTCTGGCCCGGCCGGGTGCTCTTTGAGGTCGATGGGGCCGAGGACTTGGTGGCGCGTGAGGCGCTGCGCAAAGCTGGCGCCAAACTGCCGTTGAAAACTCGAATCGTCGTTCGGCATTAATTTTTATTTATGACTACCAAAGCTAATCAAACAGTAACCGAAGGCGCTCCGGCAGGGCGTGTCTTAAAGGGTGTAGTCGTCTCCGACAAGATGACTAAGACCGTCGTCGTGGCCGTGCGCCGCTATACCAAGCACCCCAAGTACGGCAAGTTTATCTTGACCGAGAAGCGCTACAAGGCGCACGATGAGGCGAACGAGCATAAGGTTGGGGATGAGGTCGAGATTCGCGAGACGCGGCCGATTTCCAAAGATAAGCATTTTGTGGTAGTTAACTAACATGATTCAACCGCGTTCCATCGTTAGGATTGCAGATAACACCGGGGGCAAAATCGGGCGCATCTTCAAAGTGCCCGGCGGTTCCAAAAAGCGCTATGCCGAAATTGGCGAAGTAGTGGTGCTCTCGATCCAAACGGCGGAACCAAAGAAGGCGGTGAAGAAGAAGGAGGTCTGCCAGGCGGTGGTGGTGCGGCAAACCAAGCCCTACCGTCGCCCGGACGGCTCGTACGTCCGGTTTGACGAGAACGCGGTGGTGCTCTTGGAGAAGGATAAGCCTGAACCGCGCGGTTCGCGCATCTTTGGCCCGATCCCGCGAGAGATTGCCGAATGCGGCTATCAAAAGATTGCTTCTTTAGCTCCCGAAATCGTTTAATTATATGAAACTCCATAAAGGCGACATGGTAATAGTGCTCGCAGGCAAGAGCCGCGGCGTAAAGGGTAAGATTGCCCGTGCTTTGCCTACGGCCGGCCGCGTTATTGTTGAGGGAGCTAATCTTGCCAAGCGACGTCGTGGACCTCGCAAGCAAGGGGAGAAAGGCCAGGTGGTCGAGCTCCCGCTCCCGCTCGCTGTCTCCAATGTGGCGTTCTTCTGCTCGCGCTGCAATAAAGGAGTCCGGGTAGGTTACAAACTCACTGGCAGCAAAAAAGTTCGGATCTGCCGCTCGTGCGAGACGGAACTCTAAAACACCACCATGTCTACTAAAACGCAAACTAAAGTACGGGGAGTTAAGGAGATTTTGGAGCAGGATCGCGCTGCTCTCCAAACGGCGATTGGTGCTACTAATGTGATGGCGTTGCCTCGGCTTACCCAGGTAGTGATCTCGACAGGAGTGGGTAAGGTCAATAAAGACAAAAAGCGTCTTGAGCTCGTCGTTGATCGCTTGAGCCGGATTACCGGCCAAAAACCAGCCTCGCGCGGAGCGAAGAAGTCCATCGCCGCCTTTAAGAGTCGGCAGGGCGATGTGGTGGGGTATGCCGTGACTTTGCGCGGCGCTCGGATGTACGGCTTCGTGGATAAACTCTTAAATGCCGCTCTGCCGCGTATTCGCGACTTCCGTGGCTTTGATCAAAAGGTCATCGACACCATGGGTAACTTGACGATCGGTTTGCGCGAGCACACCATCTTCCCCGAAACGGCCGATGAGGACGTTAAGGATGTGTTTGGTCTTGCGATCACCTTTGCGACGACGGCTAAAAACAAAGCAGAGGCGCTCGCGCTTTTCCGAGCCATCGGCTTCCCTTTTAAGAAATAATACGGTAGGATTCGAAATACCCATCTATATGGCCAAGACATCAGTTATCGCCCGGTCCCGAAAAACCCCCAAGTTTAGCACGCGGGTAGTTCGGCGCTGCTTCCGCTGTGGTCGTAAGCGGGCCTTTATGCGCGATTTCAATTTGTGCCGGATCTGCTTCCGCGAGCTCGCCAATGAGGGCAAGATCCCCGGTGTTCGTAAATCTTCTTGGTAATTTTATGACTAGCGACCCTATTGGCGACATGATTACGCGGATTAAAAACGCTCAAAGTGCGGGCAAGCCGCTCGTGTCTATCCCGTTCTCTAATCTTAAGTGGGCGGTGGCCGAGGAGCTTCGACGCGCCGGCTTTTTAAAGAGTCTTAGCAAGAAAGGTAAAAAGGTAAAGAAGTTTATTGAAGCGGAACTAATCTACACCGACGGCAAGCCGCGCATTACCGCCGTCAAACGAGTATCCAAACCAAGCGTTCGGGTGTATCACCGCGTTTCGGATATTCGCCCGGTGCGGCAGGGGTACGGCATCGCGGTATACTCCACGCCCAAGGGAGTACTCCTTGATCAGGCGGCCCGGGAAGCGGGCGTTGGCGGAGAAATTCTTTTCACTCTTTGGTAAATCATTATGTCACGCATCGGCAAACAACAGATCAGCCTTCCGGAAAAAGTCGAGCTCGCCCTCGAGGGAACGACGCTGCGCGTTAAGGGGCCGCTCGGGAAGCTGGAGCGAGTCTGGCCCGCGATCCTTACGCTTACTGTCACCGATGGTATTGCGACAGTGGCTCCCGAGCGAGAATCACTTGAGACTAAGGCGCTCTGGGGCACCTACGCCGCTCATCTTAAAAATATGATCATGGGCGTAACAAAAGGCTATGAGAAAAAGCTCCTGATCGAAGGGGTAGGCTACCGGGCGGCAGTGGCGGGGCAAAAGATGACGCTTAATCTCGGCTTGTCGCATCCGGTGGAGCTCATGATCCCGGAGGGAGTTAAGGCGGTGGTTGATAAAGGCACGATTACGATTACCGGTAATGACCGGGAGGTGGTGGGCCAGTTTGCCGCCGAAATTCGGGCGCTCAAGAAGCCGGAGCCGTACAAGGGCAAGGGTATTCGCTATGAGCTTGAGGTCGTTCGCCGCAAGGAGGGGAAGAAGGTAGTCTCCTAATTATCATGAGCACTCACCGCAAAACTTTAAATCGCTCCCGCCGCCGCGCTCGCATTCGCGCGAGTGTTATGGGCTCGGCGACTCGACCGCGTTTGGCCGTATTTCGCTCCAATAAGTTTATCTACGTCCAGCTGATTGATGATTCCGCCCGAGCAACGCTCGCGGCTGCTTCCAGTCGCGAGCTCGCTGGCGCAAAAGGCGAGCGAGCCGGGAAGCGGGCCGAGGATGCTGGGTTTACTAAAGTACCCGAAGCCTATCGCGTCGGTCAGTTAATTGCCGAGCGAGCCCAGGCGAAGGGGATCAAGAGTGTTGCCTTTGATCGGGGTGGTTACCTGTATGCCGGCCGGGTTCGGGCGGTCGCTGAAGGCGCACGAGAGGGAGGATTAGCCTTTTAATATTATTTATGCCTAACGAGACTACCAAAACTAATCAAGCTCAATCGCCGCAGCGCGGCCGCGGACCCCGCCATGGCGGTGGTCGCCCGGAGCGCGCGAAGCCGGAGTATGATCAAAAAGTGCTTGATGTCCGGCGCGTCGCGCGCGTGGTCCGTGGTGGTCGCCGCTTCAGTTTCTCGATCGTGCTCGTGGCTGGTAACCGCCGCGGCAAGGTCGGCGTCGGCGTCGGCAAGGGCGGCGACGTGTCGCTCGCGATGGAGAAGGCGCTCCGCTCGGCCAAAAAACATTTCCTCACGGTTAATTTAACGCCGAGCAATTCGATCCCCCATGAGGTTAAGGCCAAGTTTGCGAGTTCGGTAGTAATGATGCGTCCGGCTCCCGGCCGCGGCGTAGCGGCCGGGAGCTCGGCTCGCGCGATCCTCGCGCTCGCCGGCATCCGCGATACCAGTGCTAAATTTGTGCGCAAGAGTAAGAACAAACTCAATAACGCGCAAGCAACGATGAAGGCGCTCGCTTCGCTCGCGCCGGCCCGTTCGGCTAAGGCCGCCAAATAATTTTATGCAAACCCATCAACTGCACAGTCATACGCCTCGCACGTACTCTCGCCAAGTTGGCCGGGGTGGTAAACGTGGCAAGACCTCTGGCCGCGGGACTAAGGGTCAGCGGGCTCGCGCGGGTAACAAGATTCGTCCCGAGATTCGTGACCTGATTAAAAAGCTGCCCAAGTGGCGCGGCTACCGCTTCTTATCTGTGGTAGCGAAACCGGCGGTGATTAACCTCGGTGCGCTAGAGAAGCAATTCGCTGCTGGGACGGTGATCACGCCAGCGCTCTTGGTCGAGAAGAAGTTGGTCCGGCCGCAGGACGGCAAAACGCCAGCGATCAAAGTTCTCGGCACCGGCGCTCTGACGAAATCATTTCAGCTTGAGGGGTGCGAGATTTCAGCGAGCGCGCGAGCCAAGCTTGAAGCCGCCGGGGGTGCCGTTAAATAGCTTTGAATACTTTTACCCACAAACTGCGCTTGATTGTAGAGGATCGGACGCTCTTGCGCCGGATCCTCTTTGTGGTCTTTGCGCTCGCGGTGTTTCGGCTGGGCGCGGCGGTGCCGATCCCGGGGGTGAACGTGGCGGCGCTCCAAAGTTTCTTCTCCGGCAATCAGTTTTTTGGCTTGCTCAACATCTTCTCCGGCGGCGGTTTAGCTAACCTCTCGATCTTTATGCTCGGCGTGGGGCCGTATATTACCAGTTCAATTATTTTGCAGCTGCTCACGATCATGTTCCCGGTGTTGAAGGAGATGTGGCATGAGGAAGGGGAGATGGGTCGCCGCAAATTTGCTCAATACTCGCGACTGCTCACGGTGCCGCTTGCCGCGATCCAAGGCTTCGGCTTTTTGGTCTTGTTGGAGAATCAGGGAGTCATTGTTCATCTTACTGCCCTCGATCGGATTGTGAACGTGCTCACGGTTGTCGGCGGCTCGCTCTTCCTCATGTGGCTCGGCGAGCTCATTGCTGAATACGGCATTGGCAATGGGGTTTCGCTCATCATCTTTGCGGGTATCTTGGCGCGGATTCCGACCGTCATTGGCCAACTCGCGGCCAACTTTGAAGTGGCGCAACTCCCGATCTACCTCGCTTTCTTGGTAGCCGCTCTCGCTATCATTGCTGGGATTGTGGTGATCACCGAGGCTGAACGGCCGATTGCGGTTACGTACGCCAAACAGGTTCGAGGCAATAAGGTTTACGGTGGCGCTTCGACTTATTTACCCATCCGCTTTAACCAGGCGGGCGTGATGCCCATCATTTTCGCCTTGTCGATTTTGCTCTTCCCGCAATTGATTGCCAATTTTCTTACCCGTTTTTCTAACTCTATCATCCAAACGGTTTCAGGGGCGGTGCTCGCCGTGCTCAACAACGCCTGGGCCTATGCGGCGCTCTACTTTATCTTTGTTTTTCTCTTCACCTACTTCTATTCCGCCCTCACCTTTGATCCCGAGTCCGTAGCAACCAACCTACAGAAAGGGGGAGCCTTTATCCCTGGTATTCGACCGGGTCGACCCACCGCTGAATACGTGGCTCGCGTGCTCTACCGCTTAACCTTTATCGGCGCCCTCTTCTTGGGGGTGGTGGCGATGTTGCCACTCATTATGAAAGCGGTCGCCGGCATTGCTTCGCTGGCTATCGGCGGTACGGCACTTCTCATC
>CAZMMP010000030.1:0-7533 GCA_964567425.1 uncultured Candidatus Saccharibacteria bacterium | reverse complement strand
TGCTTACCATTATGTGTTGGTTTATGATAATCACTATCCTCAAATTTAGGTAACACATTTTTTCGGGTTCTGATGATAATTACTCGTTCACGCATTTGAGGGACACCATAATCAGCGGCTAGCAGCAATTTATGATTTACATGATAACCTAACCTTCCAAAATCATCTTTGATGATATCAATTGCCGTACCGTTATCTATTGTAAGTAGACCTTTTACATTTTCAGCCACGAATAATACTGGTTTTGTTCTGCGAATGACCTCGGCCATACTACGATACAGAAGACCCTTTTCAGTGTTAAAACCCCTGCGTTTTCCTGCGTGACTAAACTCTTGGCATGGAAAACCCCCTAGAACGATGTCGATTTTTTTTGGCAGCGGTGTGTCAAACATGGACTTATGCTTGTCGTTCAAAATATCAACGATGCTTCCACAAACGATATCGTGTTTGAAATAATTTTTGAAAGTTTTGCACGCTGATTCGTCTATGTCGTTGGCCCAATCTATAACAAACGAGTGTTTTTGATATTTCTTTCCATTTGATTCAAAACCTCCAACAAAGCCGAGGTCTAGGCCGCCGCAGCCGGCAAAAAGTGAAACGATGGAAAATTGTTTTGCCATGTTCTTAGTTTACCAAAAATTTTCTGATCTTGCTTGAATTCAAAATTTCTAACTTGGCGGAGAGGGAGGGATTCGAACCCTCGGTACCCTTTCGGATACACAGTCTTTCCAGGACTGCCGATTAAACCGCTCTCGCACCTCTCCGTGTCGCTACTCTACCATGATAAACCACTTTTAAACAGACCTTTTTCGTTACATCTCCCGCAAAATTTTAATGCGCTCGGCGGTGGGAGGATGAGTCATAAACAGTTTGGCGAGGCCGCTCGCGGCGCGAGCCCCGAAGGGGTTGGAGATATAGAGGTGCGCGGTAGCATTGGAGGCGCGGCGAAGCGGCTGGCTGTTGTAGTGCTCAATTTTCTCAAGCGCGCTCGCGAGGCCCTCGGGGTAGCGAGTGAGGAGCGCGCCCGAGGCGTCGGCGAGAAACTCGCGCCGCCGCGAGATGGCGAGCTGGATCAAAGTCGCCGCGAGCGGCGCCAAGATGGCCAGCACAATGCCCGCGAGCATCAAAATGGCATTCCCCTCTCCCTCGCGGTCGCCGCGGCGACCGCCCCAGCCCCAGAGCCGCGAGCGGAGGAAGAGGTCGGAGAGAATGGCGATAAAGCCAGCGAGCACCACCACGACGGTGGAGAGCAGGATGTCGCGATTTTGGATATGCGAGAGCTCATGAGCGATGACGCCCTCAAGCTCGGAGCGATCTAAGAGTTGGAGGAGGCCGGTGGTGACGGCAACGGTAGCGTGCTCTTGGTTGCGCCCGGTGGCAAAGGCGTTCGGCGCCGGGTCGGGGATAATATAAATTTTGGGCTTAGGCAGACCGGCGGTGATCGCCAAATTTTCGGTCACGGTGTAGAGGTCAAAAAACTCCTCGCGCGTCGCTGGCCGCGCCCCGGCAATACTTAACGCAATCTTGTCGCTCCACCAGTAACTCGCAAAGTTCATCACGAGACTAAAAATGATGGCCACATAGAGAATCGCCGGCGAATTATAGGCGTAGGAGATCGCCCAGCCGAGCGCCACCACCACCACCAAAAAGACGGTCATGAGCAACCACGTGCGACGGACATTCGCCGCTTGTTGGGTGTAGATCGTCATTTAGAACTTAACCTCTACCGGCTGACGGGCCGCGGTCTCCCCCGCCTCAAGCTCGAAGAATTCGCGCTTACCGAAATGGAACAGGTTGGCGATGATAGTGGAGGGGAAGGAGTCAACGCGCGTGTTTAAGTCACGGACATTGCCGTTGTAAAAGCGACGCGCGGCTTGGATCTTGTCCTCCGTATCGCCCAACTCGCGCTGGAGCTGGAGAAAGTTTTCGTTCGCTCGGAGCTGGGGGTAGGCTTCGGCAATGGCAAAGACACTCTTCAAGGCGCCAGTGAGCGCGTTTTCGGCCGCTCCCTTTTCGGCAATACTCCCCGCTTGCATTGCTTGCGCGCGAGCTTGGGTCACCTTCTCAAACGCCGTACTTTCGTGCGCCGCGTACCCTTTAACCGTGTTGACCAAGTTGGGGATGAGATCATACCGCCGCTTCATCTGCACCTCAATATCGCTCCACGCTTCGGCCGAGCGCGCGGTAAGACTCACAAAACCGTTGTAGCTAGCCACAAACCACCCCACCGCAATTACGACAAGCGCACCAATAATATAGATAGTCATGCGCAAATTATACGACAGGAGTGCTGAAAAAGTAAAGGAGGAGAAACTAATGCGTCTGGCTCGCCTCGATCGTGGAGATCTGGTTTACCACCGCATTGATCTGACTGGAGAGTTCGGCCACGCGCGGATCATCGCCCTTACGCTCTTGAACCGTTTGAACAATCTTTTGAGCGGTACGCTTGCAGGCCTCCCACTCCGCCGCGCTGGTGCGCGCCGGGTCACAAGTAGTCGTGGCTTCGGCACCGAGCACGGCCGCCAAGTTAGCGTTCGACGGCGCTTTGGTAAAGATCTGATTCAGCTGACCCCAGGCTTGCCAGCCCGCCGCACCGACGCCAATGAGACCCACTAGCACCAACGCGCTGATCCAAATTTTTTTCATACTGTAAGTATAGCAGATCTTTTAGTAATCCATCCCCATGCCGCCGGGCATGCCCCCGCCCATCCCCCCCGGCATCATCGACTTCTCTTCCTTCGGTTCATCACTAATCGCCACTTCGGTAGTGAGGAGGATGGCCGCGGCCGAGGCGGCGCGCTCCACGCCGGTGCGCGTGACTTTGACCGGGTCAATGATCCCGGCGGCAAACATGTCGGGGATAATCTCGTCGGCATTGGCGTCGTAACCCTCATTGCCTTTGCCGCTTTTAACTTTATCCACAATCACCTCGCCGTCATCTTTGCCGGCATTAATGGCAATCTGCCGGAGCGGGGCCTCAAGCGCCCGGAGCAAAATCCGCACTCCGACCTGAAACTCATCCGCAATATCACTTGAAGGAGCTTTGATCTCTTTGGCCGCCACCTTGGCGCCCGCCCGGACAAGCGCCGTGCCGCCGCCCGAGACAATCCCCTCCTCAATCGCCGCCTTGGTCGCTTCGACCGCGTCCTCGATCTTCAATTTTTTATATTTCATCTCCGCTTCGGTTGAGGCGCCCACCTTGATCACGGCGACGCCGCCCGAGAGCTTGCCCAAGCGCTCGCGGAGCTTCTCCTTATCATACGAGGAGTCCGAACTCTCAATCTGGAGCTTGAGCTGGGCCGCGCGCGCCTCAATCTCCGCTTTTTTACCCGCGCCGCCAATAATCGTCGTCGCGTCTTTAGTGGCCACAATCCGGCGCGCGCGGCCGAGCATCTTCGGCTCGGCATTCTCAAGCTTCAGGCCCACGCTCTCGGTAATCACCGTACCGCCCGTTAAGATTGCAATATCCTCGAGCATCTCCTTGCGCTTGTCACCAAAGCCCGGCGCCTTAAGCGCGAGCGTATTAAAGGTGCCGCGAATCTTGTTTAACACCAAGGTCGGCAGCGCTTCCCCGTCCACATCCTCGGCAATAATGACGAGCTCCTTTTTGCCGGCCTGCGCTAACTTCTCGAGCAAGGGCAAGATCTCCTTGATGCTCGAGATTTTTTTATCGGTAATCAAAATGAGCGGATCTTGATACTCGGCCTCCATCCGCTCGGCATCAGTAATCATGTAGGGCGACGCATAGCCCTTATCAAACTGCATCCCTTCCACCAATTCGCTCTCCACGCCAAAGCTCTGCGACTCCTCTACCGTCACCACGCCATCCTTGCCCACCTTGTTGATGGCCTCGGCAATGATCTCGCCAAACTCCTCACTCTCGGCCGAGATCGTCGCCACTTGCTTCACTTCTTCCTTATTTTTGATCGGCTTTGCCTGCGCCTTTAAAGCTGCCACCACTTCGCGCGCCGCCGCTTCAATACCGAGGCGCACGCCCATGGCATTAACGCCGAGCGTCGTCTTTTTAAACCCTTCAGTCACCAAGGCTTGGGTCAGCACCACCGCCGTAGTCGTACCATCGCCAGCCTGATCATTCGTTTTGGAGGCAACATCTTTAACGATCTCCGCTCCCATATTCTCCACCTTATCTTTGAGCGAGATATCTTTTGCAATTGAAACGCCGTCATTCGTGATCGTCGGCGTACCATACCCTTTATCTAAAATCACATTGCGCCCCTTGGGGCCAATCGTCACCTTGACGGCATTGGCCACCTGATCAATCCCATTTTTAAGCGCCGTCCGCGCCTTATCGCCAAAAATAATTTGTTTAGCCATATTATTCAATTACTGCCAAAATGTTCGACTCGCTGATAATAAAATATTCCTTGCCGTCGACCTTAATCTCGTCCGGACCGTATTTAGAGAACAAAATTTCATCGCCCTTCTTCACCGCCACCGGCACTACCTTGCCATCCTCGCCTCGCTTGCCCGCTCCAACCGCGACCACTCGCCCGCGCTCGCTCCGCTCTTTGCTGACCGTGTCGGGGATCAAAATGCCGCTGGCCGTTTTTTTAGTCTCGTTCGGGTCGATCGGCTCCACCAACACCCGATCACCCAGGGGCTTAATGTTCAGTTTGCTCATAGATAATTAGATTATGAAAAATTTCTGACGACGCTCCGTATTATAGAGATAATAAAAACTCCGTCAATTAGTTGACAGATTGTTTTTAAAGTAGTAGTTATAGTATTAGATTAACAGCGCCTGACTGTTAGCTCGATGCCACGCGTAGCGACTGATCGCCTGAAGTGGTCAGTGGCTAGTAGCCGTGAAGCCGGGTGGCAGCGTAATCGTTCAGGCCAGGGAGACAGAGCATGCGCGCTCTGATTGACGGATTCTTTGACAATGTCGTATCCCCCACTCTCCTTAAGCTTTAGCTCAAGGTGGAGAAAAATCAGCCACCGCCAGGGAGTTCGTTGGCGCCCGGAACCATTGAACTCCGACGCTATTGCCGCGGCCACACCCATCAAGAGTGGGCTAGGGCAATCACTGCATTTAGCTTTGTAGTGGGATGCCTCGGAGTGATGAGCGGCGGCGTTGCCAACCAGAAGGAAGTCTGCGCCTTCAGCTTTGGCATCGCAAGCCTGGCGGGGATATTGAGTACTGGAGCGCTTATCGTGTGGCTGACAAGGCGACCGAAAGTGACAATCCAGCACCAGGCCGAGCAAGTCTTCAAGGATTGCCGCGAACTTCAACTCCGATGGACACGCGTCACTCACCCTATCGGCCTCTTGTCTGAAGCGGAGTTGCGACACCAGGCTGAAGAATGTTTGATCTGTCTAGCGTTAAAAATCACAGAGTATGAGAACAGCCCGGAAGTGATGAGCGAAGAGGATCGCAATCGCATTGTCCTCGAACAACGAAAAGCGTTTCAGGAGCATTTCCGACTATTCTTAAAGTTCGACTTAGCGGAAAAGAAGTGGGACCGCTACTTTGCGGCCGCCCGCGCCCGCTTAGCCGAGCCGCCCCCAGAGCCCGACCAGGAGAGCACCTCCAATGTCAATGACCCTCCGATAACTCTCGTGGACTTAATGGCCGTGGAGGGAGTGCAGAGGTAACCTTCGAGACGAGAGGGCGCCCGCCGGTGATCACCGGCGGGCTTTTTTGCGCCTCTTGCATTTTAAAAAGCGCGTGCTAGCATAGGGGCACTGATGGAATTACTCGCTCAGGTGTTGCCATGGCTGCAAATTGCCTTGGCCGTACTCATGATTGCCGGCATCCTGCTGCAGCGCAGCGAGGAGGGTCTTGGGAGTGCCTTTGGCGGTTCCGGCAGCGGCATGATCTACGCTAAGCGTGGCCTCGAGAAAAAACTCTTTATTGCCACCATCGTGCTGGCGATTCTCTTCATCGTGTCGAGCATCCTCTCCCTCTTTGTCTAGACCGTTCAATAATTAATCTCATTTATAAACCTTCTCTCTTCTAGCTCTCGTCCTCATGGCCCTTACATTCCCCACCGGGTACGAAATCGCCCTCTCGCTTCGCACCCTCTCCCGCTCCGGGCGGCGCTGGTTCTTCGGCTTAACCGCCCTGCTGGTGCTGGGCCTTACCGGCTTGCTTTGGCTCGTGAATGATTACTTTTCAGTAGCGATCCCGGCGCACGGCGGCAGTCTGACCGAGGGCGTTATCGGCACCCCGCTCTACGTTAACCCGGTCCTCGCCGCTTCCGACACCGACCGCGATCTAGTCGCGCTCGTCTACTCCGGTCTCATGCGCGTTGGTCCTACCGGCGAGCTCATCCCCGACCTGGCAGAAAAATATGAAGTCTCCGAGGACGGCCTAAGCTACACCTTTACGCTCCGCCCCAATCTCACCTGGCACGACGGTCAGCCCCTCACCGTAGACGACGTGATTTTTACGATAAGCAAAGTCCAGGATCCGCTCACCAAGAGCCCTAAGCGCGCCAGCTGGGAAGGCGTCACCACCGAGCGCGTCGATGCCCACACGGTGCGCTTTAGCTTACGCCAACCTTTTGGCGCCTTTCTCGAAACCGCCACACTGGGCATTCTCCCCAAGCACTTGTGGGCGACCTTTACCCCCGAACAATTTTTACTTAACCAGCTCAATACCGCCGGCGTCGGCTCGGGCCCCTATGTGGTCAAAAGCATCAGCAAAGACAGCCAGGGGATTGCCGCCGAGTATCATCTCGCCAGCTTCGATGATTTCGCCCTTGGCGAGCCCTATCTCGCCCGGTTGAACGTGCGCTTTTACCCGAGCGAAACGGAACTCCTCGCCGCTTACGAACAAGGTGAGGTCGAGAGCCTCTCGGCCATTTCCACCGAAGCGGCGGCCACGCTGGCGGCCCGCGGGACCCGGATCATTGACCGCCCGCTTACCCGCATCTTCGGCGTCTTTTTTAACCAAGGCGAGTCGGCGGCCTTAGCGGATCCAGCGGTGCGCCAAGCACTCGACACCGCCACCGACCGATCCGCGCTCGTTGGCGCTATCCTCCACGGCTATGGCACGCCGATCGATCGGCCGCTACCGCCCGTAAACGCCACGACGACCGTCCCGATCGCCTCGAGTACGCCGAGCACGGCGCGGATTGCGGCGGCTCGCGCCGTCTTGGAGCGCGGCGGGTGGAGCTGGGATCCAACCGCTCAACAATGGAACAAAAAGGCGAAGGGTGGTGCGCTGCCGCTCGCATTCTCCCTCGCAACCTCCGACGCGCCCGAACTTAAGGCCACCGCCCAAGCGTTAAAAGAGATGTGGGGCGCGCTGGGAGCGCAAGTTGATCTTAAGATTTACGAATCAGGCGATTTGGCCAAAGACGTGATTCGTCCTCGGGAGTATGAGGCGCTCTTCTTTGGCCAAATTCTCGGCCGCACGCCAGACCTCTTCTCTTTTTGGCACTCCAAACAGCGGCTTGATCCCGGGTACAACATCGCGCTGTATACGAACGTCGGAGTAGACAAGCTGTTAGAGGAACTCCGCGCCAGCCGCGATCTTACAGAGCAGCGGGCTCTGGCGAATCAAAT
>CAZMMP010000029.1:0-7605 GCA_964567425.1 uncultured Candidatus Saccharibacteria bacterium | reverse complement strand
TGCGAGGAGAGGGCGGTGCCACAGCGCGGGCACCAGGGCACCACTTTGTAGTCTTTATATAATAACTTTTTCTCCTCCGCTGTTTTAACAATCCCCCAGAGCGCCTCGATATACTCGGGCTTATAGGTAATATATGGATGTTTAAGATCAACCCAATACCCGATCCGTTCGGTAAACTCCTCCCACTCGCGCACATAGGTCCAAACGCTCTCCTTGCATTTTTCATTGAAGGCGGCGATACCATAACTCTCCACCTCTTTTTTAGATTTTAGACCCAGCGCCTTCTCCACCGCGAGCTCGACCGGGAGCCCGTGCGTGTCCCAACCGCCCTGGCGCCGCACGCGCTTGCCGCGCATCGTTTGGTAGCGCGGGATCGCGTCCTTAAACGCCCGAGCCTCGAGGTGATGGATGCCCGGTTTACCGTTAGCAGTCGGCGGCCCCTCGTAGAACACGAACTCACCCGTCGGTTCAGCACCGGCTGGTTTCTCCAGCGACTTTTCAAAAATGTTATTGGCTTGCCAAAATTTAAGGATTTCTTCCTCCTTTTTGGCGCGTTCTGATTTCTCTCCCATAATTCGCTTTATCCTAGCATTTTTTAAGGCAGAAAAAAGGCCTGGCAGTTGTAGCCAAGCCCTTGAGCCACCCTCTTTGCTTGCGTCCTAGTCAGAATCACGAAACCAAGCGATGCCGAGACACAGCACGAGGCAAACGAGAGCGAACACGGCAAGAAGCACATTGGCGAACCACTCGGGGTCGACGTTGATCACGAATCACCTCCTTGTGTTTTCCGTGGATCGGGCACGCCAGATCTTTTTTGGCGATAACATTCAACCGCGCCCCCGCCCAATTTCTCCAATAGCGGCAAGTGCAGCGACGGTCAATTAATCCGAGGCCGCTGCAGTTCGGGCAAGATGAGAAATTGTGGCTATCGCTCCAGCCGTAACTGCACAGTTCGCATTTAAATTGGCCCATGAGCCACCTCCTGTTCTGCTTCTACCCTATCACATCTTCTCCGGGACTTTAATGCCCAGGAGCCAGAGGCCGTTTGCGAGTACTTGAGCGGTGGCGGCGGTAAGAGCGAGGCGATACGGCTCGTCAGCGCTGCCGATGATTTGATTGGCGGCGTAGTAGGCATTAAATTCACTTGCGAGATTGGTGAGATAGGTCACCAGATGCTGGGGCGCGAGTTCGGCCGCCGCGCGCGCGACCACCTCCGGGAAACGCGCGAGAAAACGCGCGAGAGTCGGGGAAAAGTTTTCGAGCGGCCTGGGGATTGCCTGCCCGACTAAACGGTCGTTCGGGCGGGTTTCCGAAGACTCGAGAAAATTTTTCCCCGACGAAGCGGCTTTGACCAAGATCGAATTGGCCCGCACTGCTGTGTATTGCAAATAGGGTCCAGAGTCGCCCTCAAACGAAATTGATTTAGCGAGATCAAAAATAATATCGCGGCCCGGCGCCTGGCGGAGAATGGAATATTTAACCGCCGCTACCGCAATCTCATCAGTTACTCTGTCCCCACCTTGTTCACGTACTTGCGCGAGCAAACTCTCGGCCGTGATGACGTCGCCCGTGCGCGAGGACATTTTGCCGCTCGGCAGTCGCAGCATCCCGTGCGACTTATGCACCGTTTTAGCGGCGAGCTCGGGGAAAACCCGCGCCATCGCCTCAAGCAGTACTTTAAAATAATCATTGACCTCGTTGCCCGTCACCACCACCGAGCGATCATACGGATATCGCTCCGCTTTCAGTTTAGCCAAACCGAGCTCCTTGGCCTCATAGGTCGGTAAGCCTTGCGAATTGATGAAGACGCGGGTATGCGAACCTTTAAACACCACCGCACCCTCACTTTTTTCAAACACACCATCAGCGACATGCTCTTCGACCAGCTGTTTACCAAACACGCCGGTCTCACTCTCAAAAAATTTAAAATCAAATTTAGTACCGAGCTTTTGGTAAATCGTTTCAAAATACTCCAGACTGATTTTTTTGCCCGCATCATAGAGCTGATTCACCCGTTCGTCGGAGCGTTCGTAAATTTTCTGGTTCAATTCTTTAATTTGAGTTTCGTCGCCCTGAGTCGCGCCTAAGACGTACGCTTGAGCTAAGACGCCGATGCCGAGCTCGGTCGGATTAAGCTGGAGCAAACCCCAAATCGCCCGCGCCACATGCAAACCGACGTCACCTTGGTAACAGGCGCGCTTGACTTCGGCGCCCTGACTCTCGATCAAGCGCGAAAAACTTTCGCCGATCGCGTTCGACATCAAGTGGCCAATATGGAACTCTTTGAAGGGGTTAGGGTCGGTGTATTCAACGATGGTTTTTTGCCCAGATAATTTATTACTCCAACCGTATTGCTCTTTTTGCTCTAAAATTTTGCCGAGTTCGGCGTGGAAATAAGCGGGGGCGAGGAAAAAGTTAACAAAACCGCCGACCACCTCGACGCGATCGAGCCAGGCCGGTTTATTGGCAGTAATCCGCGCCGCCAGCTCGGCCGCTTGACCGCGAAGATAGCACGAATAATCGCCGCGCGTTAAGTCAGCACTTGGCTCGATTTTCGCCTTTGTTTCTGGGAGTAGTTTGGCTAATTCTTCGATCATACCTTATTGCCGACCGGTGCTACCAAAGCGACCCTCGCCGCGGCTTGATTCACTCAGCGTATCAGTTTCGACCAATTGCGCAATCGCGATGGGGAAAATAACAAGTTGAGCAATTTTGTCACCCGCTTTAATTTGATACGATTCGGTTCCGAGATTAATAAGATTCGCATTATACTCTCCGCGATAACCAGCATCAAAGACACCTCCCATAGTGTGAATGCCAGCATTTTTCGGTAAACTCCCTTTGTCTTTGACAATCGCCGCGTAGCCTTCCGGGAATTCAAGAGCAAAGCCGCAGGGGAAAATCCGCCGTTCACCCGGTTTAAGCTCATAGGCCTCGAGCGAATACATATCAAGCCCGGCATCCCCGGGATGGGCATAGGTTGGTAATTTAGCGTCTGGGTGGAGACGTTTAACCTTAACAGGGAGGATCATAGAACCAGTATAACAAAGCAAAGAGCCACCGCCGAGAGGCCGGTGGCTATTTTTCTTCCTTACGACCAAGGTAAATTTCTCCCTTGATTACATACAATTGCAGCTGGTCCGTCGGAACATTGGGAAAATGACGATCGGCAACCATCTGTATCTGTTGCAACGTAGGGTGTTGCGAGCCCGCGACGGTATACCATTCAATCGGCTTTGCACAAGCCGGAATGCTTGACCGCAAGGTCACTTCTATTGACCCATCACCATCCTCATCAGGCATATTCGATCCTTCAAAAAAGAGGTTCGAAAGTAGATCTACTTTCAGCTTAGTCTTATCTTCTGGGGACGTCAATGGTTAACGAGAGCGTAAAATTTGATCGATTTTCTTAGCTAGCGCAATCATGTCTCTCTCTTTTTTCCCCCGCGTCGTCTCCGCGGCGGTGCCGAGCCGAATCCCTGAAGGATCAACTGGAGAGCGAGGATCAAACGGGATCGCGTTTTTGTTAACGATAATCCCGGCCGCCTCGAGCCGTTCACTCGCCTCCTTGCCGCCAATCCCCTTTCCCTCCATCCACGTGTCGATAAGCAAGAGGTGACTATCCGTGCCGCCGGAGATTACGCGCCAACCGAGCCGCTGTAATTCTTTACCCAGAGCTTTAGCATTCTTCACAATCTGCTTAGCGTACTTTTTGAATTCGGGGCGCGAGGCTTCGCCGAGCGCTACAGCCACTCCTGCGATTTGATTAATATGCGGCCCACCCTGGAGCCCGGGGAAAACGGCTTTATCAATTTTTTTACCAATCTCCCGTTCGTCTACTTTACAGAAGATGAGCGCCGCCCGCGGCCCGCGCAAGGTTTTATGCGTGGTGGTAGTAACAATATCAGCGTGCGGGAAGGGCGAGGGATAGGCGCCGCCGGCTACCAAGCCGGCCAGGTGCGACATATCGACCATTAAGTAGGCTCCGACCTTATCAGCGATCTGGCGAAACTTTTTAAAATCAATCACGCGCGGGTAAGCCGTAAAACCCGCCACGATAATGGCCGGCTTTTCGCGTACTGCCAGTCGTTCGACTTCGTTATAATCAAGCTGCTCAGTTTCGCGATCGACCTCATAATTCACGGGGGTGAAAAATTTACCCGTCGCCGAAGCTTTATGACCATGAGTCAAGTGGCCGCCGTGCGCCAAGCTCATCCCCATCACTTTACCGCTCGGTGGCACCAACGCCAGATAGACGGCTAAATTAGCAGGTGAGCCCGAGAGCGGTTGCACGTTAACACTCCAATTTTTCGGCGAGAGTTTAAAGAGTTTGAGCGCGCGGGCCTGGCAGAGCTTCTCTACTTCATCGACCACTTGATTGCCGCCATAGTACCGGGCGCCTGGATACCCTTCGGCATACTTATTATTAAGCTCCGAGCCAAGCGCCGCGAGCACATCTTTCGACACGTAGTTTTCTGAAGCAATGAGGTTAATGACTCGCTTTTGCCGCTGCCGTTCAGCTGTAATCAGCCGCTCAATCTGCTTGTCTTTCATGGACCCATACTAGCAGAGTTTGGGAGTCCAGACTATAATGGCCAGGTATGTATAAACCCTATGCCGACCGGGCGCCCGACGCCCAATATCAAGGCTTATTGCGACAAATTATGGAGGGGGGAAAAGAGGTAAAACCCATCCAAGGCGAAAGAGCAAAGATGATTATGGGTCTGCAGCTGCGCTATGAACTAGCCAACGGCTTCCCTCTTATCACCGAGCGGGACATGTCAGAAAAATTTTTTCGGTATGCTTTGGCTGAACATATCGCTTTTTTAAATGGTGCCCATACGCAAGCAGAGCTAGAAAAATTCGGCTGTCCGTTCTGGAAACGCTGGGTGACAAAGGAAAAATGCGCCATTTTTGATTTACCTGAAGGCGATCTTGGGCCTGGATCATACGGAGCAGCGTGGACAAACTTCCCCACGGCTGAAGGTCAACCCTTTGATCAAATTGATCATGTTATTAAGCAACTGAAAGAACGACCCTATTTACGAACGCATGTTATTACCCCTTGGATCCCGCAATACACCATCCAACACGAAGGCCTGAAGCGACGAGTCGTAGTGGCTCCATGTCATGGGTGGATTCATATCATTGCCTTTCCGGAGCAAAAAGAATTACGGATTCATCACTGGCAACGAAGTTCGGATATGCCTGTCGGGGTTCCTTTTAACATGATCCAGTACGCTGCCTTTGGATTAATGTTGGAGCATCTCACCGGATATCAATTCATTGAATATGTACACACCTTCTCCGATGCTCATATTTACGAGAGTCAATTTAGCAGCGTCCAAACTCTCTTAACTCGAGAGCCACGGAAACTTCCGACGGTAAAACTAGACCACGAAGCCGTCAAAACTATTACAACGATTAAAGATTTTCGTCCCGAGCATTTTATTCTTGAAGACTATGCTCCGCATGATAAGATGATTATTCCTACCCCAGTTTAAAGTCATGACAAAACCCCAGGTTAATACCACTAACGCCAAAAGCCAGGAAGAGATCAGGGCTTTAAATCAGATTGTGGCCGAAAAAATTTGCCCCTTTTGCGGTCGTGATTACTTGGAAACAGAACACAAAAAACCGATTTTAATCGAGACGGAATATTGGCTAGTTACCGAAAACCGTTGGCCTTATGAAGGCTCTAAAACCCACCATCTTTTCATCCACAAAAAACATATCGAGCACTTGGCTGATCTCAGCCAGCCGGCGTGGCAAGAATTGCAAACGCTCGCTGTAGAAGTAACCAAACGCTTCCAAATTGCCGGCGCAACTCTGCTGATGCGTTTTGGCGACTTCCGCTACACAGGCGGAACAGTGACCCACCTCCACGCCCAACTTGTTTCAGGTAATCCAGACCAAGATAAACCGGTCTTAGCTCGCGTTGGCTAGGCCACCAGACAAATCTCAACCCCTGATTGCTTTAATAATTCTTCAGAATCTAATAAGGAGTAGCCTTTCGCGTAGTACAACTTTTTGATCCCCGCGGTGATAATCAGCCGAGCACAGGGCGGACAGGGAAAAGTTGTGGTGTAAAGTGAAGCACCAGCTAGAGAAATCCCTTTATTGGCAGCGGTCGCTATTACTCCCGCTTCGGCATGAATTGTTGTGACGAGATCAATCCGAACGCCGGCATCAAAATTGCTCCGGGGATCTCCTAACACACTGGGATTATCTGGTCGAGGTAAATTTTTATTAAAACTACTTACCACCACTTGGTCGTTTTTAACTGCCAGGGCTCCAATCTGTCGCCACCAATCGGAGCTCTTGAGACTTTCGGCGTCGGCTTGCCGCATTAATTGACGGTCAAACTCAGTGCGAGAAATGACCCGGTCAGGCGCCACCTGATACTCTTGCTCGGAAATTTTTTTATCCCATCGCAAAAAAGTATTGTTGTAAACCACCGGAGCCTTCGGTAAAGCACTTTGAATGACATCATGAGTAATGTCCTCATTAGGAGCAACAATGTCAAATGAGCCTTCTTGCAACGAAGCGAGAGTAAGCCGATTCAACTCCTTCACTTCCTTAACTAATCCCAAAGCTGCCAACGCAGGTTTCATTAATACCGAGGATACCGCCCGAATATCACGACCATAATAGGGTTTTTTTAGTTTAAGTTCTCCTAATAATTCGTCACTCACCAGATACAACGTCCGATCACTAAACTTCTGTAAAAATAAAACATAGCCCTGATGTAAGGCTGGGATGTAGGCAATGATGATTTTACTCATGAGCGACCCTGTTTGATTTCTTCGACAAATTTCTTAGTCAATTTACTGATCTCTTGAGACAAACGGTTTACTCCTTCCATGGTCAAGACTCGAATTCGACCGGTTGTGGTGGTGGTCGCCTGAGGCGGCAGGGAGATGATTTTACCACAAACATTCTGGTATTCATTAACCATTTCATCAGTAAAATCAGAAGTGCTTTTAGACACAACCAAAACATCCGGCCTCACTAAGCGAATTAGGTCACCAATGCCATGGTTCGCTTCCCGAATCGTCACAATGTCCACGTGACGAAGATGGACCAGCATCTTTAGTCGCTCTTTTTGAGGCACAATCGGTCGGTCTGGACCTTTACGTCGTCTCGTCAATTCATCTGAGTCAACCCCAACAATTAAAATATCACCTAATTGACGAGCTTGCTCCAAATATAAGGCATGCCCTTCGTGGATCAAATCGTAGACACCCTGGGTTAAAACGATCTGTTTACCTTGCTTTTTTAAATTTTTTGTGGTTCGATCTAACTCCTTGTAATCAGGAATGAACCGAGCTTCAAATTCGGTTTTAGGACTGAGGATTTTCTTCAGTCGCATGATAGTATTTAATATACTCGATTAAACCCGAGCGTCAAACATGGATTCGCCACGGATCAGCCTTATTGCCGCGATCAGCGAAAAAAACCGCGCGATTGGCCTTAATAATCAACTGTTGTGGCATTTGCCGAACGACTTAAAACGTTTTAAACAATTGACTTTGAATCATACGGTGATTATGGGTTACAAGACATACCTCTCAATCGGCCGTCCCCTACCAAAGCGAACCAATA
>CAZMMP010000028.1:0-7880 GCA_964567425.1 uncultured Candidatus Saccharibacteria bacterium | reverse complement strand
AAGCGCGCCGGAGCGGACGAGCGCCTCAAGCGACTTTTTATTTAAATTGCGGTGCTTGACCCGCTCCAAAAAATTAGCAATCGAACTGAAGGGCCCAGACTTTTTTCGTTCAGCCACGATGGCGTCGGCAATCTCTTGTCCGAGGTTTTTAATGGTGTAAAGGCCGAAGCGAATTTTATCATCAGCACTGGCTGTCTCGACTGCGCTCCTTCGAGGCTCGCCAACCCCGCTTTTTCTCAGGTCCTCGGAAACAATCCCCAGACCATGAGAAAAAGCAGGGCTGGCTCCCTTGACCACTGTAAAATCGCCAAAACTTTCGTTCACCGCCGGCGGTAGCACTGGGATCCGCATCCGTTCGCACTCGGCCATCACCGCCGACACGGTCTCGGTGTTGCCGCTTTCGGCCGAGAGTACGGCGGTCATGTACTCGGCGGGGTAATTGGCTTTGAGGTAGGCGGTCTGGTAAGCGACGCGACCGTAAGAGGCGGAGTGCGCTTTGTTAAAGCCGTAAGCGGCAAAGGGCTCGAGCCAGGCCCACACTTCGGTCGCTTTGGCCTCGCTCCAACCGCTGGTTTTAATACAGCCTTTAATAAATTTCTCCCGCTCGGCGGCCATGAGCTCGGGGATCTTTTTGCCGACGGCTTTGCGGAACTTGTCGACCTCGCCCCAGGAGTAACCGGCTAAGTCGTGCGCCATAATGAGGAGGTCGTCTTGATAGACGAGCACGCCGTAGCTTTGTTCCAAGATATGCTCGAGCGCCGGGTCGAGATACTGAATGAGCTTGGGATTATGCTTACGGGCAATGTAGTCAGGGATAAAAGCCATCGGGCCCGGCCGGTAGAGCGCCACCATCGCGTTGATGTCGTGGATAGTCGAGGGTTTGAGTTCCTTGAGCCAGCGCGTCATGCCGGTACCGTTTAGTTGAAAGAGGCCTTCGGTCTCGCCCCGCGCGAGCATGGCAAAAGTTTTTTTGTCGTTCAGCGGAATGGTCTCAAGGTCGATTTTTTGTTTATGAATTTTCTCGATCAAATCAACTGCCGAGGCGAGGATGGCGAGGTTGCGAAGACCGAGGAAGTCAAACTTGGTGAGACCGACGCCATCCTCGCCGACGGCGTACATGTCATATTGCGTAATAATTTTGCCGCCCTTAGGATCGAATTGAAGCGGCACATAATCCGCGAGCGGTCCGGGAGCGATGACGACGCCGGCGGCGTGGACCGAGATGTGGCGCGGATTACCCTCGATCTTTTTGGCCATGTCGATGATTTGTTTGGTGGCTTCGTCTTTGTCATAAAGCTCTTTAAGTTCGGGCACCAGTTCAAACGCCCGGTCGATCGTCATCGCGAAGCCTTGACTGCCCATCGGGATCAAGTTGGCGATCTTGTCGCCTACCGAGTAAGGGTGTCCGAGCGCGCGCGCGACATCGCGCACCGCGCCTTTGGCGAGCATCGAGCCGAAGGTGCCGATCTGGGCCACCTTGTCCTCGCCGTACTTGTGCCGCGCATAGGCAATGATCTCGTCGCGGCGATTATCGGCAAAGTCCATATCGATATCGGGCGCGGAGGGACGTTCGGGATTTAAAAAGCGTTCAAACGGGATGCGGTACTCGAGCGGATCAACCGCCGTGATACCCAGCGCGTAGGTCGTCATGGAACCGGCGACCGAACCGCGGATGTTATAGTAAATACCGTGTTCCCGGGCGTGCCGAATCAGATCTTCCACGACCAAAAAATAGGAGGCGTAGCCCTTCATGGCAATCACGCCAAGCTCGTGAGTTAATCTTTTTTTTGCCTCGTCGTTGGTGTCTAGACCCCGTCTTTCTAACCCCGCTTCGGCCAGCTTTTTTAGCAAACTGTCGCCGGTCTCGCCGGTGGGGATAGGGAAGCTGGGGAAGACGAATTTGCCGAGCACCAGCTCGAGCCCACAACGCTCGGCAATCTGGACGGTGTTCTCAAGCGCCTCGGGCGTATCGGCAAACTTGTCATACATCGCCTCGGGCGAGAGCAGCGAGAGATCGGCGTCGGGGTTGCCAAAGCGCTTGGTCTCGTCAAACGCGCCGGTTTGGATGGCAGTAAGCGTGCTTTGGGCTTTGCGGTCCTCAAAGTTTAAGTAGTGCGCGTCCTGCGTCGCCACGAGCGGGATGCCCAGTTTGCGGCTTAAGGCAATCGTCGCCTCCTTAATCTCGAGCTGTCGTTCGATGGCCGGGTGATGCATGATCTCGAGGAAGTAGTTCTCCGCTCCAAAGATGTCGCGATGCTCCAAGGCCACCTTTTCCGCCAAAGCGTAATCCTTGTTCCAGAGCGCGCGGCCAAGCTCGGAGCCCATGCAACCCGAGAGACAGATGAGACCGCTCGCGTGGTCGCGGAGCAAATTTTTATCCATCCGCGGTTTGTAGTAGTAACCCTCCAAGTTGGAGGCGGTCACCATTTTGATTAAGTTACGATAGCCCTCCAGGTTGCGCGCCAGTAAGGTGAGGTGATAACGACGGTTGTCGAGATTGGGCTCTTTGTCAAAACGAGTACGATTGGCGATGTAGGCCTCGACGCCGATGATTGGCTTCACACCGGCTTTTTGGCAAGCCATGTAAAAGTCGATGACGCCGTACATCACGCCGTGATCGGTGATCCCGAGCGCCGGCATCCCGTACTTTTTCGCTTGCTCAACGAGTTTGTCGATCTTGGCCACGCCGTCAAGTAATGAGTAATTACTATGAACATGCAAATGCACAAACGGGGGTTGAGTAGAAGAAGTCTCGGCCATCAGCCGGATTATAGCAGAATTGACAGATGGGGGGAGGGGAGTAAAATGGAACCCGGAAGCTGTCGTGTCCCCTTTCAACGGGCCCACGGTTCTCTTTACCCCCCAGAGAACCGTGGGTTTTATTTTCGCCTGAAATGCTAAAATAGAGTCGTGATCAAATACCTAATTGGCATTGATGAGGCGGGGCGGGGGCCCTTGGCGGGGCCGGTGTCGCTCGCGGTGGTGGTGTGGGAGGCGCGGCGGGATCGAGAACTGAAACAGTTGTTTGCTGGGGTAAAAGATTGCAAACAGTTGAGCGAAAAACAGCGGGAAGAATGGGGGGTAAAATTAAAAAAAGCTGAACGTGAGGGGTTAATCAAAATTGCCGCCTCGTTTGCGAGCAATGCCGTGATTGATGAGCGGGGGATTGCCCCGGCAATCCGCCTCGCGCTCGCCCGCGCTCTGCGCCGGCTCGCGCTCTCACCGGCCGAGTGCCGGGTGCTCCTCGACGGCTCGCTCCGCGCCCCGCGCCAGTACCCCCAGCAAGAAACCTTAATTAAAGGCGACGAACGCGAGCCGATTATTGCGCTCGCGTCCATCGTCGCCAAAGTTCGCCGAGACCGCCTGATGACTCGCCTCGCCCGGCAGTACCCGGGGTATGGCTTTGAGCTCCATAAAGGCTACGGCACCCGAGCCCATTACGCGGCGATCAAAAAATTTGGTTGCTCGCCGCTCCATCGGCAAAGTTTTTTAACAAATCTTGGCTGAGCATTGCCTTTTTTTAGCTTTTCCCTTATACTCAAATCCTATGGTAGTACGCATGCGACATACCCGAGCGCATACCGGCAATCGCCGGAGCCATCACGCGCTCAAAAATCTGGCCCTCGTGACCTGCCCCAAATGCGGGGCTAAGCACTTGCGTCACCGGGTCTGCCTCGCCTGTGGTACCTACCGCGGCCGGCAAATGATGAATGTGCTGGCTCGGGTGGAGAAGAAGGCGGCTAAAGCCAAAAAGGCCAAGCAGAAGTAATTCGGTTTCATTCGGTTTCGTTTTTCTTTTTTTCAGACCTTAACAATATGGCGAATCGCCATTTATCCCGAAGTGTTGCCCTCCAATCCCTCTTTGAGTGGGATTTCAACGGCTACCACGACGACGACCTTCCGGCCATTGTCGATCGTAACGCGCTTGAGTTTGCGCCTGGCCTTGAGGACACGCGCTTTGTTTCCAATCTCGTCGGCGACATTGCTAAGCGTCGCGACAAACTCGATTTAATTATTGAAAAGGCGGCCCCGGAATGGCCCATCCCGCAGATTGCTCTCATTGATCGTAATATTCTCCGGCTCGGCCTCTCCGAGCTGCTCTTTGCCGACAAAAAGGAGGTACCGGCGCGGGTGGCGATTAACGAAGCGATTGAACTTGCTAAAACCTTCGGCGGAGAGAATAGCGGCAAATTTGTGAACGGAGTTTTGGGAGCGGTGTATAAAGAGATGGGTGAACCGGGCAAGGATGAGATCCCGGCCAAAAAAAAGCGCCCTAAGGATGTGCCCTACGAGCAGATGGAGGTTGAGCGCTTAGGCGGGGCGGCTGTCTTTTGTCGCGAGGGAGGCACGACCTACCTTGCCCTTGAGCATGATGTTTTCGGCTATTGGACCCTTCCCAAGGGTCACGTCGAAGCGGGAGAGGAGCTCGGGAGTGGTACGGCGCGAGAAGTGAAAGCGGAGATGGGGGTGGAGGTCGAGATTAAAGATCCGCTCGGGATGAACGAATATATCGCCTCTGATCCCGAGCGCGGCAAGATTCGTAAACAAGTTAATTACTTCCTCGCCGAATGCGCGGGGCGCGATGGTTTGCGTTTGGAGGAGGGCAAAGGAGGCCTGGACGAAGTGCGCTGGTTTGCCCTTGCGGAATTGCCGGAGCTCCGGATGTACGATGATGTGGTGCCGTTTATTACTAAAGCGATCAAGATTTTGAATGCCTGATTTTACGCGCTTAGAAAAAACGCTCAATCACGAGTTTCGCCAGCCCGAGCTCTTACGCCAAGCGTTTATTCATCGCTCATATCTTAACGAGCATCCCGAACTCCAACTTGAACATAACGAGCGGCTTGAATTTTTGGGCGACGCGGTACTTGAACTGGTGGTGACGGAATATCTGTACGAACGTTATCCGAGTCGCGCCGAAGGCGAGCTGACGGCCTATCGCGCCGCTCTGGTAAACGCCGACACTTTATCTGAATTGGCGGTCGAACTCTCGTTTAATGAGTATTTATTGCTTTCTAAGGGCGAGGCCAAGGATAGCGGCCGTGCGCGGCAGACGATTCTCGCCAACACCATTGAGGCCGTAATCGGAGCGCTCCACTTGGATGGCGGTTACGCGGTAGCGCAAGCATTTATTGCGAGGTATCTTTTCCCCAAGACTGACTCGATTGTTGAGCACCACCGCTATCGCGATGCGAAAAGTCTCTTTCAAGAGCAAGCCCAGGCTAAACGGGATATCACGCCGGCTTACAAATTACTCGGAGCGATTGGTCCTGACCACAACAAACTTTTTACTGTCGGTCTCTACTTGGGTTCGGAATTGGTGGCTAAAGGCAGCGGCCCGTCTAAACAGCGGGCCGAGCAGGATGCGGCGCAAAGCGCCCTGGAGAAGTTTAAGTGGCAACTTCCCCCCTCACGATCATGAGACTGAAGTCGCTCGAACTTACGGGGTTTAAATCATTTGCTAAAAAGACGGAGTTTCTCTTTGAGTCGCCAGTGACGGCGATCGTTGGGCCGAATGGCTCAGGCAAGTCCAACTGCGCTGAAGCGTTTCGGTGGGTCTTGGGTGAGCGGTCGCTTAAGTCGCTTCGTTCGGGACGCGGCGAGGACCTTATCTTTAACGGCGGCACAGGGGCGAGTAAACCTAATCGCGCCGCCGTGACACTGGTCTTTGATAACCACGATCGCAAATTTAATCTTGATTTTGATGAGGTGACGATCACGCGCGAGGTGTATCGGGACGGGGAAAATGTTTACGTGATTAATGGGTCGGCCGTTCGGTACCGTGATATTGTTGAGCTCTTGGCGGCCGTATCGCTTGGCTCCTCCGAGCACTATATTGTAAATCAGGGTGATGCTGATCGCGCTCTCGCCGCCAATCCGCGAGAGCGGCGCGCGATGGTGGAGGATGCGCTTGGTCTGCGGTTATACCAATGGAAGATTGAAGAAAGTGAAAAGAAGCTCGAGAAAACTGCCGACAATCAAAAACAAGTCGAGTCGCTACGGCGCGAATTGGCACCCCATCTCAAGTTTTTAAAAAAACAGGTGGAGAAGCTCGAGCAAGCGAATCGGCTCCGAGCCGAGCTGAAAGCTGCTTATTTTGAATATTTGGCCCGTGAGGAAGAGTACCTCCACCAGGAAGAGCGGCTGATAAAAACGGCACGCGAAGCGCCAGCGGCTGAATTGGAGCACGTGGAGCACGCGCTGGCTCGGGCGCTGGCGGAACGGAGCGCGCCGGCCGAGAGTGCGACCGCAGCGCGGATCGCGGCGCTCGACCGCGAGCTCGCGCGTCTCGGCAGCGAAAAGGATGAGCTCTCGCGTCGACTGGGTCGGCTTGAAGGGATGGTGGAGATTAAAGCGTTGGCTCAGCGAGAGCGGGCGAGTCAGGCCGAGCGCGACTTTAGTTACCGAGAAGTTGTCACGCTGGTAGGCGAGGTGGAGGCGGCGCTCGCCGAAGGCGAACGCTTCGCTGACCCCTTTTCTTTAAAAAGTCTGTTGGGGCGGGTGCGCCAGCTTGTCCGGCGCTTCCTAGAGCGGGGAGCAACGAGTCCAGAGCTGGCACGCGATGACGAAGCGTTGGCGGCGCTTCAGCGAGAACAAGAGGGGGTCCAGCAGAGTCTTGCTGCCATAACAGCGCGGACGGAGGAGTGTCGGCACGAACGCGAGGCGCTCCAGGCGGCGCTGGCCTACGAGGCCAGCGCCGCCCGCGAAGCCGAGCGGGAGGTTTACGAACTCCGCGCCACCAAGAGCGAGTTGCACGGTCGCCTCGCGGCGCTTGCCGCCCGCGAGGACAAGTGGCGGCTTGAGTTCGCCGACTTTAAACGAGAACTGGAAGAAGGGGTGGTGCTGGTCGATCAAGAAATTAAACGTTTTCGCGAGCTCGGGCCGCGGGAGCTGACCTCCGAACCCCGCGAGCGACAAGAGGAGCGTCGGCGTCAGCTCGAGCGTCTCAAGATCCGACTCGAGGATATGGGGCTAGAGTCCACCGATACGCTTAAGGAGTACGAGGAGGCCACCGAACGCGATCAATTTTTAGCGAAGGAGTTAGCGGATCTCGAGGCTAGTGCTGCTTCGCTGCGACAGATTATTGATGAATTGCGGCGCAAAATTGACGATGAATTTAAAACAGGTGTCACTAAGATTAATCGCCAGTTTCAAGAATTTTTTTCGCTTATGTTCGGTGGTGGGGATGCTTCGCTTGAGCTCGTGCGAGAGAAACCTCGCCGCGCTACTGATCTTGACTTAGGCGAAGAGGCGCTAGTGTCGGCGGTTTCGGCTGAAGAAAGCGAGGGGATAAAAGAGGGGATTGAGATCCGGGTGAACTTGCCGCGTAAAAAGGTAAAGAGCCTTGAGATGCTTAGTGGCGGCGAGCGCGCCCTCACTTCCATTGCGCTGCTCTTCGCCATGAGTCAGGTTAATCCGCCACCCTTCCTGATTCTTGATGAGACCGACGCGGCGCTTGATGAGGCCAACTCGCGCAAGTATGGTGAGATGGTGGCTACTTTGGCCAAGCACTCGCAACTAATTTTAATTACGCATAATCGCGAGACGATGAGTCGCGCCGGTGTGATCTACGGCATCACGATGGGCTCCGACGGCATTTCCAAACAGCTCTCGATCAAGTTTGACGACGCTACCGTTTATGCTAAATAACTAAAGTTTGACCCGCCCGCCTACGCTAAGTAAGTGAAGTAAAAAAGAAAGCACCAAGCGCCGCAAGGCGTCCTGGTGCTTTCCGGAGGGGAAAGAAGCCGGGCTTCTCGATATCCTCCGAAACTAGGGCAATCTGACCTTAAGTATAAGCTACACAAACATGAAGTCAAGCACGCGTTCTTTAACATCGGCTTTAGTTACCTTCACGCGCACAGTATCTCCGAGCCGAT
>CAZMMP010000027.1:0-8100 GCA_964567425.1 uncultured Candidatus Saccharibacteria bacterium | reverse complement strand
CCGTAACAGACTTAAAATCTGTTGTCCGAAAGGGCGTGTGGGTTCGAGTCCCACCTCGGGCACAGTTAAATTTGATTAACGATCTCGTCGATGCGCTGGCGATGAGCTTCGCCGGCATCGAGAGCAAAGTCGAGTTCCGGCAAATGGCCGACGCGGAGATGCTCGTAGATGTAATGCTTAAATTCGCCGCGTTTGCGACGAGCAAAATCCAGGGCGGCTCGCTCCTCGATTTTAGGGTAGACGCTTAAGAGAATCGTCCCGTGGCGATTGTCCTCCGAGAGCTCAAAACCGGTGACGGTAATGAGCGAGCGAGGACTCGCCTCGTGAGCGAGAAAGGCGGCAGCGAGTTCTTGTATTTTGCTCTGAAGTTTGTCGTGGCGAAAGCTCATCGTAAGATTATTTAATCACCAGATCAAAAATTTCAATCACGTCACCCGGCGCGAGGGCGACCTTACTCTCCACCAGCGCGCCGAATTGCGAATCCTGGGGCACCTCTTTGACTTTAATCTTTTGCTGCTGCAGTTCGACGAGTTTGCCGCGGCCGATCTCGGCATCACGTCGCCAAATCTTGCACGGCTTGCCATCAACTAGGCGACCAGTGGTCACCGCGCCCCCGACAATCTGGCGGTTTTTATCGTTGCCAAAAATTTTGAGTAGTTTGGCGCGGCCGAGCGATTCTTCCACCTCCACGCGCGGCGTTCGGCGTGCGACTTCAGTCTCAAGCCACTCGGCTAATTTATAAATAATATCGAAAGTCTGGATGGTTACGCCCAATTTCTCGGCTAAGTCAGCCGCCGTTTTTTCTACGCTGACATTAAAGCCGAGTACCAGCGCGGTGGGGGAACCGGCTAATTTAATATCCGCCTCGTTTACCTGGCCTACCCCCTCACTTAAAATTTTGAAACTGACGGCTGGGGTGACCAAGCGTTCCACCTCGCGACGCAAAGCGTCTTGGGAGCCAGCAACGTCAACTTTAAGAATGAGCGGGATCTCGACTTGGGCTGGGCTCGGCGTGGCGGCGGGGGCAGCGGCTAAGGTAGGAGCAATAGGTTTATGCGCTCGCGCCGCCGCTTCGGCTACTTTTTTATCACTAAAAGTTTGAAAGGCGGCGCCGATGGTCGGGAGTTCGCTCCAGCCCGCCACCTGCACGGGGGCCGAAGCATAAGCCTCGGTAATCAGGCGACCAGCAAAGTCGCTCAAGCGCTTGACTCGCGCCGCTTGGTCGGTTACCACCACCCAGTCACCGGTGGCGAGCCGCCCGTCTTTAACAATGAGCGTGGCGGTGATGCCGCTCTTCGGGCTCCGATTGCTCTCGAGCACAAAGCCGGTGGCGGGCGCAAGGGGAGTCGTTTTAAAATCCTCCAGTTCAGTCGCGAGGAGGATGAGGTCAAGTAATTCGGGGACGCCCTCGCCCGTCTTGGCCGAAATCTCGGCGACTGGTACTTGCCCGCCGTAGCCCTCAACGAGCACGTCGAGCTCGGCGAGTTGCTGCTTGGTGCGATCGGGATTGGCCGCCGGACGATCGATCTTATTGATGGCGACAATGAACGGGAGCTTGGCGGCACGGATGGCTTGGAGCGCCTCCGCGGTCTGGGGCTTGGGGCCATCCTCGGCCGAGACGATCAAAATCGCGATATCAGCGATCTGGGCGCCGCGCTCGCGCATCCCCGCAAAAGCGGCGTGGCCTGGCGTATCGATAAAGGTCAGCTTTTTGTCATTTTTTTCCACCTCATAGGCGCTCACTGCTTGGGTGATGCCACCCGCTTCACTGGCTACGACATTAGACTGGCGAATATAGTCGAGCAAAGTTGATTTACCATGGTCGATGTGACCCATGATGACGACGACCGGCGGCCGGCTGATAGGAGAGTTGGGCATGATAAATTATTTGGTTTTCAGTACCGCCGCTTCTTCTTCGGTTAGTTCAAACTCTGACGCGCCTTCGACCACGGGCTTGGCGTAGACCGCTACCTTGTCTCGCGTATAGAGACTAGAGAGAACCACTCCATTGCCATGCTCGTCGAGAAAGGCGGTGGCAAAGCTTTGGTTTGATCCCTGTCCTTCACCCCGGAAGGGGTTGAAGCGCAGCGTCTTAACATGCTGGATTGAGCGGCGCAGCCGGGCGTCCATCACTTGCAAGTAATGTTTGATTTGCTCGTTGGTGTTGTCGGTCGCCTTTACTTTGGCGATGAACTCCAGCATTGTCTCCTCGAGACTTTGCCCCGCCTTGCCGCTCATTAGCCGCTTTAAGCGGTACTCCAACAGGCCCATCCAAATACCCAAACCGGCAATCAGGAGGCCAAGGGCGAGTAATGCTACCAGATTAAGATCAAGCGACATGGTGGCAAAATTATAGCCAAAGTTCGGGCGTTTTGCAATAATGCTTAGATGTGGGGTAAAAAAAGAATTTACTTAGATACGGCCGCGGCAACGCCGGTGGATAAACGGGTGCGCGCGGCGATGGCGCCGTTTTTGACGGCCGAGTTTGGCAATCCGTCGAGTATCCACGCCGAAGGGGTGACGACGGCTAAGGCCGTAAGCGAGGCGCGGAAGAAAATCGGGAAAATTTTGGGTGTCCAGGCCGACGAAATTATTTTTACCAGTGGCGGGACGGAGGCAAATAATTTGGCGATCTTAGGGAGCGCGGGACCCATCGTCACGACGAACGTAGAACATAAGTCGGTGCTCGAGGCCGCCCGCGCCGCCGGGCGGCGCGGGCGCGGGGTTACTTTTTTACCTGTTGATGAAACTGGCTTGGTCCAACCGTCTGATCTAGCGCTGACGCTCGAGCAGCAGCCCGACACCACGCTCGTCTCCATTATTTATGTTCACAACGAGTTTGGCACGGTCCAGCCGGTGAAGGCGTTGGCAAAAGTAATTCGTGAGTTCAAGCGGCGCACTGGCCGGCCGGCCAGTGCGCCGCCGTATCTTCATCTCGACGCTTGCCAAGCGGCGCGGTTTTTTGACTGCTCGCTTGAGCGGCTGGGTGCCGATCTTCTCACTCTAAACGGGGGGAAAATGTATGGACCGAAAGGGGTTGGTTGTTTGGTGGTGCGGCGGGGGATCGAGATCGCGCCTCGGCAGTATGGCGGCGGCCAAGAGCGCGGCCGGCGTTCGGGGACGGAGAACGTGGCGGGGATCGTCGGCTTGGCGCAGGCACTCCAATTTTGCGCCGAAGAACGGGAGGCCGAAACAGCCAAGCTTACGCTCGCGCGCGATGAGCTTATTACCGGCTTGCTGGCTTTGCCCGAAACTCGGCTTAATGGTCACCCCACGCTCCGTTCACCCAATAACGTTAATATTAGTTTCGGCACTCTCGACGCCGAACAGCTGGTGATCGAGCTTGATACGCGCGGCATTGCGGCATCGGCCGGGAGCGCCTGTGCTACGGGAACGGGCGATGACTCATATGCTATACTGGCTTTAGGCGGCACGCCGGAGCGCGCCCGCAGTGCCGTACGCTTTAGTTTGGATCGCGGGACGAGTCGGCGCCAACTTGCCAAGGTCGTCGAGGCTTGCGCCGAGATTATTAAAAAACTTACTTCTTCTTTTTAACTCATGCACGAAATTCCCTCGCTTACCTATAAATATGGCGATCTCGAACCTTACTTTGATGAAGAAACAATGCGGCTTCATCACACTAAGCATCATCAGGCGTATGTCGATAAGTTAAATGCCGCGCTGGAGGCCTATCCCGATCTGGCGAAGGAGCCGGTGGAGAATTTATTAAAAGATCTTGAGCGGGTGCCGGAGGCGATCAGGACAGCCGTTCGTAATCACGGCGGTGGCCACTATAATCACAGCTTGTTTTGGCAAATGCTCGCGCCCGCTTCGGCCAAAAGCACTCCTCGCGAGCGGACCTTAGGGAAGCTCGACACCTCATTTGGTGGGCTTGCCGGGTTTCAAAAACTATTTACCGAGGCGGCCCTCGGACGCTTTGGTTCTGGTTGGGCTTGGCTCGTGGCTACACCGGGTGATCCGGCCCTTGTCATTGTGACAACCGCTAATCAGGATGCGCCAATTTCGGAAGGTAAAGTTGCGCTCTTGGGGGTCGATGTTTGGGAGCATGCCTACTATTTAAAGTATCAAAATCGCCGGGCGGATTACCTGGCTGCCTTCTGGAATGTGGTTAATTGGGAGTTTGTGGAGCAGCGTCTAGTTTCGGTTGCAGTCTAATAAAAAATATTGTAATATTCTAAGCCGTGGAAGAACTCAATAAGAACCAAATCGTGCTCTTAACGCTCTTGGTGAGCTTTATTACCTCTATCGCGACGGGCATTGTGACCGTCACCTTAATGGACCAAGCGCCGGCCGGTGTGACTCAAACAGTTAACCGGATTGTTGAGCGGACAGTCGAGCGAGTGGTGCCGGGTGAGCCCAAGCAGCAAGTGGTGATCAAGGAGGTGCCGGTTGAAGTAACGCAAGAAGATTTGGTGCAGAAAGTAATCAACAGCTCTATTTCGAGCCTGGTTCGCATTAATGATAAAAATCACGCGGGTGTAGGGACGGGTTTTGTAGTGAGCGACGACGGCTTGGTCTTGACCGCGGCTAGTGTTTTAGCCGATTTACGGGTTAATACTAAATACGAGGTTCAATTCCAAAGCGGGGATCGGGTGAACGGACGATTAATCCGATTATCATCGGCGGGTGGTACCGTACTCTTGAAGCTCGACCCCGACCAATTATCGGCTTTTAAAGCTCGGCTCCTCGCAGCGAGCACGGCAGCGAGCTCAACGCCGGCGGTTAAAACTTGGCAATTTCTTCCCGTGGCAACGACGGATCTTACCTTAGGACAAACGGTGGTTGGTTTAGGGTCCCCGGATGCTGGTCCAGCCAATGTGGCGCTTGGTATTATTTCGGCGGTTGATGACTCAAGTGCGACGGCGGTTAAGATGATCCGCACTGCGGCGGCTAACTCCTTAAATATCGGCGGACCGATTTTAAGTATTAAAGGCAAGGTGGTGGGCTTAAGTCAGAGTCCCGGTGTGGTTGTGGCCGCAAGCAGTTTGGTCGACCTCATTACTCAAGCTAATCAATCTTCACTCTAACGCATGCCCCCTCCTTTTTCTAACTTTACCTCCAAAGCCAAAGAGGTGATTCGCAAGACGCACGAATTGGCGATTGAGCGCGGCCAAAACCAAGTCGGCCCGGTGCATCTTTTGGCGGCCCTGCTCCTGCAAGACGAGAGCGTGGCGGTGACGATTTTTGATCGGATTGAAGTAGATTCAATCATGCTCACCGACTATGTGATTGAACAGCTTGATGGCAGCGATGGCGGCGGCGCGACTGCCGCGGCGTATCAAATTTATCTGACGCCCGAGTTGGTACGCATCTTCGACACCTCGGTCAAGGTGGCGGGCAACATGGGTGATGAGTTTGTCTCAACCGAGCACTTGCTCTTGGCGCTCTTGGAGACGCCAAGCCCGGCTCATGAGATCTTGCATCGCTTCCGCGTCAGCCGGGAGCGGGTGCTTAAGGTGGTGCAGGAGCTACGGACGCATGAGCGCGAAGCCGAACCGCAAAAGCGCTTTAAAGCGATCGAAAAGTTTACTAAAAATCTGACGGAACTAGCGCGCCACGATAAACTTGATCCGGTCATTGGTCGTGAAGAGGAAATTCAGCGGGTAATGGAGATTCTCTCCCGACGCACCAAAAATAACCCAATTTTGATCGGTGAGGCCGGTGTTGGTAAAACCGCGATTGCCGAGGGACTGGCGATTAAAATTGCCAAAGGCGACGTGCCGGAGTCTTTGCGCGACAAAGAGCTCGTGTCGCTCGATCTCGGACTCTTGGTCGCCGGTACTAAATACCGCGGCGAATTCGAAGAGCGGTTAAAAGCGGTGCTTAAAGAAATTGAGCGCTCGGAGAATAAGATCATTATTTTTATCGACGAGATTCACACGATTGTTGGCGCCGGTGCGGCCGAAGGGGCGATTGATGCTTCCAATATGCTGAAGCCGGCCTTAGCGCGCGGTGAGTTGCGCGCGATCGGCGCTACGACACTGAAAGAGTTTCAAAAACATATTGAAAAGGATCAAGCGCTGACGCGGCGCTTTCAGCCAGTGTATGTTGAAGAGCCGTCAGTCGAGGATGCAGTGGCAATCCTTCGCGGGTTGAAAGAGAAATACGAATTTCATCACGGGATTCGGATTACCGATGGTGCGATTGTTTCGGCCGTGCAGCTCTCGAGTCGCTATATTACTGATCGTTTTTTACCCGACAAGGCGATTGACCTCGTCGATGAGGCCGCTTCAGCCTTGCGGCTCCAGCTCGAAAACAAACCGCAGCTCCTCGAAGCGGCTGATACTAAGATCATGCGGCTGGAAGTGGAGCGCGAAGCTCTTAAAAAAGAGGCGGCCTCGGCGGATGATAAGCGGGCTAAAGCACGGGTGAAAGAAATCGACAAGGAGATCAGTGATCTCCGCGAAGAGGTGCGCGAGCTTGAAGGTCGCTGGAAGAATGAGAAGCAAATCATTGGCGAAATTAAACAACTAAAAGGAGAATTGGAGCGCTATCGCCTCGAGGCCGAACAAGCCGAACTTCGCACGGATCTCACGCGCGCGGCCGAAATTCGCTATGGCAAAATCCCCGAAACGGAGAAGCAGTTGCGACTCCGCGAAGCGAAGTTGAAAAAGCTCCAAGTCTCGCGCCGGGTGTTGCGCGAGGAGATCACCGCCGAAGATGTGGCGGCGGTCGTGGCGCGGTGGACTAATGTGCCGGTAACGCGGATGCTGGAGAGCGAGAGCGAAAAATTGGGACGAATCGAAATTGAACTCAAAAAGCGGGTGCGGGGCCAAGATGAGGCGATCCAAAAAATCGCTGAAGCGGTCAAGCGCTCGCGCGCGGGCGTGGCTGACCCCGATCGTCCCATCGGCTCCTTTATGCTCCTCGGGCCCACTGGCGTGGGTAAAACCGAATTGGCGCGCACCCTCGCCAACTTTATGTTTAATGATGAAAAGGCGCTGGTGCGGATCGATATGAGCGAATACATGGAGAAGTATTCGGTCTCTAAGATGATCGGCTCGCCGCCCGGCTATGTAGGCTATGATGAAGGCGGCCAACTGACCGAGATCGTTCGCCATCGGCCCTACAGCGTGCTCCTCTTCGACGAGATCGAAAAGGCGCATCCGGAGGTCTTCAATATTTTGCTCCAAGTACTCGATAACGGTCGCCTTACTGACGCTAAGGGTCGGGTGGTCAACTTTAAGAACACGATCATCTTGCTCACCTCTAACTTGGGTAGTGAGTTTATGAACCGGCTCCAACGGATTGGCTTTGGTACCGGTACCGCGAAGGCTGAAGCGGAATTTGAGGAAACGAAAGCGCGGATTATGGAAACGCTGAAGAATCACTTCCGTCCCGAGTTCTTAAACCGGCTTGATGACATCATCATCTTTAATCCGCTCTCGCGCGAGACGATTCGTGAGATTGTTGATATTCAGCTCAAGCTGGTCGAGCAGCGTTTAGCGGCCCGCAGCATTGAGCTCTCCGTCTCGGAGGCGATGCGCGACTACTTAGCGCGCGAGGGCTACTCCAGCGAGTACGGCGTGCGCCCCTTAAAACGATTGATCCAAAGCAAAATCTTAAATCTCGTCGCCGAGTTTATCATTGGTCGAAAGGTGGAGCATGGGGGAGTGGTGAATGTGGATCTCAAAGAGGGCCAGCCGGCCGTTGAGCTCAAAAAACCACTTCGCTCAAGCCGTAAACTCGTCGCTGACCGCGCCGCTGTTCAAAACTAGGTTTTTCCTCTATAATCAGCCGCAAGCGTCGGTGGCGGAGTGGTCAATCGCACTTGACTGTAAATCAAGCGGCCTACGGCCTACGGGGGTTCGAATCCCTCCCGGCGCACAGTTGCCTTTTTAGCCAAAGCATAGTAGCCTATACGGCATGTCACAGGATCAGCTGATCAAACTCGCTTGCACGAGCTGCAAGCGCATCAACTATTGGAGCCGCAAAAACCGCAAACTCGTGGAGCGTAAAATCGAGCTCAATAAGTATTGTAAGTGGTGCAAAAAGCAGACCAAACATAAGGAGGCGAAGAAATAAGTTAACAGTCGCTTCACTCGTCGGCGCTTTACTTAGCTATTATCAGCTAAGTTT
>CAZMMP010000026.1:0-8117 GCA_964567425.1 uncultured Candidatus Saccharibacteria bacterium | reverse complement strand
TTTGTTTATAAATTTATTTTGTTAATGTTTGCATCTTACCAGTTGACAGCCTCCCTTGGCAAGTGGTAGGAATTAAGATGGAATAGAACAGAATCCGCGGGGATTCTGATTGCGGTAATTCGACAGGGAAGGAGAATCGAATGAAATTGCGAACGGTGGCGCAAGCGCTCCGGGGAAAGGACATTCCGTACTGGTTAACAGATTCGTGGAAGCGCACTTTGCCGTGGGATTTTTCTGGCCTGGTGTTTGAGCAGTTGGCGGAAGATTGGGTGATAGTAGGTCGCCTGTGTGGTGGAGTCTCGGCGGTAATAACCTTGCTGATCAGCATCCTGTTCCTTGCCTGGCTGTGGGGGGAAGTGACTGACACCTGGACGATCCGTTCGCTCTTCCTCGTGGCGGTGCTGATTCCCGGCCTCTTGTATCTGTTGCGCTGGTGTCACTCGGGTCGGTATTTGCGGCGATTTCAGTGTGAGTTGGAGATTTTGATGAAATGCGCTGGCGTTACTGATCTCGTTGGGTTTAAGTATCGGACGCCGGAGCAAGTCACCTCCATGTGCGGATCCAGTCAAATTAGGAACTGTGCGATTGACCTACAGATAACCACGGATAAGGTTCGAGAAATCCTGGGCCACTTTGGCATTAGGCCCCTTTGGATCTGGACTCATGATCCGGCGATGGTTGCCTCCAATTAATTCCAGCGTGATGCCCCCGACGGACTACGTCCGTCGGGGGCACTTATTTTTTTTAGTTTATTTTTGATTCTCCAAAAACTGCCAGACTGCTTCGTTGGTCAGAGCGGAGAGCACGTAACTGCGGACCCGTTCAAGCGGTGCCTCTTTATAATGAGACTGCAAATGCTTGATTTCAGCTTCGATGGCTGCTTCATCAGGTTTTATCGATTCCGCCTCGGCTAAACGGCTTAATAACAGGCTGGTTTTAACCCGTTTTTCGGCGTCGGACTGCCACGCGGCTCGTAATTCAGACTCCGTTTTTTTAAGGTGGGCGAGATAGTCATCGAATTTGAGACCCAAGCGCTCAATATCTTGCTTGAGTTCGGCCACCATCCGATCAAGCTCGCTGGCCACTAAAATGGGAGGCAGAGGGATATCGGTTTTGGCGATGAGCCCATCCATAATCGTGAGCCGCTTCTTATCTTTTGCTTTGTGTTCTTTCTCTAACTTGAGATTCTCTTTGATTTTTGTTTTCAATTCGTCAAGCGTTTTAAACTCGCCAAGGCTTTGCGCTAATTCGTCCGTTAGTTCGGGGAGTGTCTTAGTCTCCGGATTGGCTCGCGAGCGGCGGATTTCCTCTAAGACGTTAGCCACTTCCTCGTCGCTCGCGGACGCTGTTTCACTTGGTTGCCCATTAATTTCAGCAGCGATGGCGCGATAGGGAGGGAGGCTAAAGCGGGGATAGACAGCGGTTTTAATCTTAAAACCAAGAGGATTGTCTTTGGCTAGTTTGGTAATAGTAATTTCAGGCCGGCCGATCACCTCCAAGCTCTTTTCACTTACAATCTTAGGGTAGGCCTGGGTTAGGGCGAGTTCCGCCATTTCTAAGAGCACTCGTTCCTCGCCGAGTTTGGCTACCAACACTGCTTCGGGAGCATGCCCCTGGCGGAAGCCGTCGAGGGTGACTTCGCGGTTGAGCCGATTGATGGCGTCCGCGCGCTGAGCCGCAAAGTCGGCGACTGGGATTTCGCCGGTTAGTTCAATTTCCGCATTGCCCAACTCCTTAATTTCAATTGAATTCATGGTACCGAGAGTCTAGAATAAAAAACCGCCCCCCGCAAGGAGGGCGGTTTTTAGCGGAGGGAAGTTATTTGGCGTTAACTTCAGTGTCGAGATTAGTCGTTGCTTGATCCACCTCGGTAGTACTTAACGCATCGGCATCGGCTTTAAGCGAGGCGATGTCATCACTCGAGCTTGCGCTCGAAGTTTGGAAGCCGGTTTCGCCGGGAGCGGTCGTGGTGGTCGGTATCGTGCTGGTGGCACTCTCGGGCACTACCGGGGCATTGGCTGATCGGTTAAGCAGTAAGTAAGCGCCGCCAATAATAATGATCAAAACAACGATAATCGAACCGATCAACGAACCTTTGCCGCCGGGAGCGGTCGTTGTGGGGGTAGAGTTTGGGGTATCCATGAAAGTTAAGACGTTAAAAGTTTATTGACTCTTCGTGCTAGTCGCCGAAGGTGTAGCTTGGGCAACTAAGATTTTGACTAGATCCACCACTGCTTGGCGGGCGGTTTTAATCGCGGTAGCGGTCGCTTGGACGCTCCCTTTCACGCTTTGCCAGGCTTGTCGGGGTTGGGCAGAAGAGACCACCCCGTCAAGTTTGGTTTGTAAGTCATTAAGAGCGGTTTTTGCGCTGCTGATCGCGGTGTCAGCGGCGCTCGCTTTCGCTCGCGCCTCCGTCACATCTCGTCCTTCTGCTGCCAATTTATCAATCCGACTCTTAGCGCGAGTTAAAATACTGTCGATGCGACCGACTAAGTTATTGAGTCGGTTGAGCAGCTCGGTTTCCCGCGCCTGCAAGCGATCCTGGATGCTTCCTAATAAATCTACCCGAACCTCCTGTTTAACTTGCGCTCGCGTAGTGGTCTGCGCTTCTGCTACTGTGAGGCCCAGCACACCGGCCAGCACCAGGCTGGCAACCATATATTTTTTAAGCATGTCCCTATCTTACACCAAGAGAGCCACAATGAGGAGCGCTACCACGTTCACGATCTTGATCATGGGGTTAATGGCTGGTCCAGCGGTATCTTTATAGGGGTCGCCCACCGTATCGCCGGTGACGGCCGCTTGGTGAGCGGGCGATTTTTTGCCGCCATAATTACCATCCTCAATGTACTTTTTAGCGTTATCCCAGGCGCCACCTCCCGAGGTCATCGAGATGGCAATAAAGAGTCCGGTAATGATTGCGCCTACCAAGAGGCCGCCCAAGGCCTCGACGCCAAAGAGCCAGCCGACCAGGATCGGGGCGAGGACTGGGATCAAGGCGGGGACAATCATCTCTTTTAGGGCCGCACGGGTAACAAGGTCCACTGCCGTCGCGTAGTTGGGCTTCGCGGTCCCGGCCATAATCCCCGGAATCTCGCGGAACTGACGGCGCACTTCATGGACCACGCTTTGGGCGGCGCGACCGACAGCCTTCATGGAGATCGAGCCAAAGAGATAAGGCAAAGCGCCGCCAATAAAGAGACCGATCAAAATGCGGTAATCGCTTAAGGCAAACTGGATCGAATGGCCGCGATCAAGCAATTCTTGCGTGTAGGATGAGAAGAGGATGATGGTGGCCAGTCCAGCCGAGGCGATAGCATATCCCTTGGTGACCGCTTTGGTGGTGTTGCCCACGGCATCAAGTGGATCAGTGACATCGCGGACTTCGCTTGGCAGTTCGGCCATTTCCGCAATGCCGCCGGCATTATCCGTGATCGGACCAAAGGAGTCGGTGGCAATAATCACGCCAGTGAGCGAGAGCATGGCCATGGTCGCGATCGCAATCCCATAGACGCCCAAGATCGGGGCAAAGTGGAAGCTGGCCCAGACTCCCAACACGATCACGATGACCGGCAATACGGTGGATTCCATCGAAACGGCTAAGCCCGCAATCACATTAGTGCCGTGACCGCTGGTGCTCGCTTCGGCAATCGAGCGGACTGGTCGACGGCTCTTGGTGGTGTAGTACTCGGTAATGAGCACGACCAAGCCGGTAACGACGAGACCAATGAGGCTGGTATAAAAGATCGGCTGACTAAATTGAACCGGGAAGATTTGGCGCGCCGCGAAGTAAAAGAAGGCGGCGGCAATCACGCCGGAGGCCACCAAACCTTTGTAGAAAGCGCCCATAATATAGGGTTCTTTGCCGGGTTTAACGGTTAGTCGGACAAAGAACGATCCGATAATTGAGGCCACGATGGCGAGCGCTCCCAAGACAAGAGGAAATTCAGTAGCGGACTGGGTCAGAGTGCTGCTTCCGAGCACGGGGAGGTTGTTGAAGAAGAGTTGGCCTAAGAGCATGGCGGCGATGGTGGAAACGGCGTAGGTCTCAAAGAGATCGGCTGCCATGCCAGCGCAGTCGCCAACGTTATCGCCGACATTGTCGGCAATCACTGCCGGATTGCGAGGGTCGTCTTCCGGGATCCCAGCCTCTACCTTACCCACCAAGTCGGCTCCCACATCAGCGCCTTTAGTGAAGATGCCACCCCCCAGACGGGCGAAAACAGAAATGAGCGAGCCGCCGAGTCCGAGGCCGACCAAGGCCTTGAGATCGTGGGTGACAAAGTAAAAGCCGGCCACGGATAAAAGGCCCAGTCCCACGACCATAAAGCCGGTGACTGAACCACCCGCGAAGGCTAGATTAAAGGCCTGGCGCAAACCCGAACGGGCTGCTTCGGTGGTTCGGACATTGGCTTGGACGGCGACCATCATGCCAATGTATCCCGCCAAAGCGGAGCTTACGGCACCGACTAAAAAGCCGAGGGCGGTCAGGGCCCCTAACTGCCAAAACAAGAGGGCAAATACCACCACGCTCACCAGAGCGAGTGTTTTGTATTCGCGATAAAGGAAGGCCCGCGACCCTTCACGGATCGCTTCGGCAATTTCGCGTTGTTTGGCGGCACCTTGGGGTTGTCGGAGAACGCGCCAGGTCAGGATTAAACCGTACACAATGGCCGCCAAGCTGGCGCCAATAATAAATATCGGATTGCTCATGGAGCGATAAATCAAATTGGCTTAATAATGCTAGCCTTCAGTCTTACCTAAGTCCGCTTGCGATGCAAGCGGCTGGGCCGAGACAATATCAATTTTCCAACCAGTCAGTTTGGCGGCTAGCCGAGCATTTTGACCGCCCCGGCCGACCGCAAGCGAAAACTGATCAGCGTCTACCTCGATTTGAGCCCGATTTTCTTCAACAAACAGAGTGACTTTGTTGATTTTAGCCGGGGAGAGGGCGTTAGTAATGAAAAGTTCGGCGTTCTCGCTCCACTCAATAATATCGATCTTTTCACCGCCTAATTCCGATATCACAGTATTGACGCGGACGCCGCGCTGGCCGACGCAAGAACCAACCGGATCAATATTGGGGTCGCTTGAGGCGACGGCAATTTTAGTGCGCGAGCCCGCCTCGCGGGCGATGGCTTTGATCGCCACAGCACCCGAGGCAATCTCCGGCGCTTCGACCGCAAAGAGTTTTTCGACAAATTTGGGATGGGAGCGTGAGAGGCGGAGATTAACGCCGCGCGGCGTGTCCTCTACTGCAAAGAGATAGACCTTGATCCGTTCGCCTTGGCGGTAATGTTCGCCGGGGATCTGTTCCTCCCGCGAGAGGAGGCCGGTGGCGCGACCAAGATCAATGTACACATTGCCCCGCTCCATCTTTTGCACCTTGCCGGAGAGGATTTCGCCCGCTTTGCCGCTATATTCTTGGCTCAACGCCGAATGTTCGGCTTCACGGATGCGCTGAATAATCACTTGTTTAGCGGTTTGAGCCGCAATGCGACCGTAATCATCCTTCGTTTCGAGCGGAAAAATAAGCTCATCGCCCACCTTAACGTCCTTTTTCATTTTTTGGGCATCTTCGAGGCGAATGTGGTGCTCCTCGTTCCAGTGGACCCGCACATCGCCCTCTTGGGGCTCCTCGTCGGCGCCGAGCAACATCGAGTCATCCACCACGATTTTAACCTGGTAAAAATCAGTAGTTCCGGTAGAGAGGTCAAATTTTCCCCGGATAATCTGGCCTTTTTTGCCATAATCTTTTTTATAGGCAGCCGTTAAAGCGTCTTCAATGGCGGCCAAGATCCGCTCGCGCGGGATATTACGCTCTTCTTCAAGTTGTTCGAGCGCACTTTTCAGTACTTTTAAGTCCATCATGATAATTTTTTGATAAAAAATGCCCGCCTCGCGGCCGGGATCTCGGTAAGCTATCAGCTAACATCGCTAGTATATAGTTGTCCACAGGATAAGTCAATTCTGGACTGCGGAAACGCGATACAATAGAGCCATGCGCCGATCAGCGTCGATCGCTTTAATTTTAATCGCCGTCTCGGGTGTGCTAGTGGCAGCATTGTGGCTTTATCCGCCCTCAAAGTATGTGCCGAGTAAACCAGCCGAGGTTTTAAGCACAGAGGAGCAGGGGTTGTCGCCAGAGGCCCAACGAACATTGAGAGATTTGCGCGAGACTCGTCCCGGGCTCTCTCCGGCGGCAGAACAGCAAATTTTACAAGATCTAAGAAAATAATCCTATGAATTATCGCCAACTCCTTGCTCTCCTCGCGTTAGGTGCCCTGCTCCCGCTTTCCAGCTTAGCTGCAGGGAGTTGGGCCGAGCCGACGGGGACGCCGCCCAGCAACAATGCGGAGCCGCCAATCAATACCTCGCTTCAGGGTCAAAGCAAACAAGGTGCGTTAACAGTCGGCGGGATTCGAAGCCAGTTAGACGCTTATGTTGACGGTAAATTAGGGATCGGGACGACAAATCCCTCTCGCAAAGCCACGATTGATGTGGGGGGTGATCAGAATGGGTTAGACCTTCTCGGTAGCGCGGCACCCGAAATTCGCTTTGGGCAGCCTGGCAGTAACTCGGCCCACCTTACCTATAATCTACCGTTATACATGTTGAGTTTGGGTACTTTTGGACAATACACGAATACCATTAACGTCTCGGGAGGGCGTGTGGGGATCGGGACCCAGCTCTTTGGTAATGATCTTAAGCTTGACGTTGAAGGCAAGGTGGGGGCGACCGCCTATTGTGATTCAGATGGCAACAATTGCAAAACGGCGGCCGAACTTGGTGGGAGCACAGGTGGCGGTGGCACGACGGGAGGGAGTACTACTCCTACCACCCCCACTCCTACGACCGGTGATAATCTCGGTAATCATATCGCGACGCAAAACCTGCGCTTAGAGGGCAATCAGATTGTCGGCGTTAATAAATTGTTCGTCAACGCGGGCGCTGGCACCTTCTCCGATCTTGGTGCCCGAGCCCAAGCGGACAGCTTCACCACTAAATCCCTAACGCTGGGCTCGGTGACGCGCACAAGCTGGCCCGATTTCATCACTCAAATGCAAGAACACACGATGAATTCGGGGGCTGGATCCAACTCGTATACTACGAGCGATACGTGGAAGGCCTGCCTCTTATTCTCGATGCAAGAGAATGCTTCGGCGACCTCGGGAGCGTGTACGGCGAGTCCGGTAGGCGAAGGGGATACGGTCAATGGAACGGCGACGCAATGGGAGTTTTATGTTAAATCAGCCCAGTGCAAGTGGGTTTGTATGCGATGAGCCGGAAGCATTGGATTATCATTGGAGTGGCGGTAGTAGTGATAGGAGTGGGCGAAGTGATTGTGGTATCCCGCCTGGCGTACGCGCCCCAATATGCTCCGGCTGATCGGCTCCCCGGAATTGCCTCGACGGCGCCGACGACTACCCCCACGCTCCGCGATTTGATTGTTAGTACCAGTACCGAACCCCAGACTCCCCAGCAGGAACAACAGGAGCGGCAACAGTTACTGAAGCTAGTAAGTCCGACTCCGGCGGCCAGTTCTCAAACTGGTCAGTCGCATGATAATTTATTAAAATTACTGAAGTAATCTTATGCGCTATTTTACTCGGCTAGCCCTCCTCCTTCTCTGCGGCTTACCACTTTTTGCTTTGGCGGCGTGGACTGATCCGACGGGGACGCCGCCCACCAACAATGCCGAGCCGCCCATCAATGTTTCGAGTGCTGATCAGGCTAAAACCGGAGGATTGGGCGTGGGAGGTAACTTTGCAGTTACGGGAGTCGCTAAATTGCTAGGCCAAGTGGGAATTGGTACCGCCGCGCCAAGTTATGCGCTTGAGGTTGTGTCGGGCCAGCTCGGTGGTGATATTAAAATTGGCGGGGAAGGAGCCTATCTCGATCGCATTAAAAGCGCGACCCATCTCGCCCTTCAATCCGTCGGAGATATTCTTTTTATGACAGGTAGCGGTGGAACCGAACAAGCGCGGATTACCGCAACCGGTAAAGTGGGGATTGGCACTCCGACGCCCCCAGCCAAGCTTACCCTTAGTAACAACGTAGCAACTGGCGGCCTTGATGCCTTTACTAAATACCAGCTCTTGCTGTATCAAAATTCT
>CAZMMP010000025.1:0-8416 GCA_964567425.1 uncultured Candidatus Saccharibacteria bacterium | reverse complement strand
TCGCCTTTGAGGTAGGCAAAACGAGAACCGGTAATTTTGCCGGCCGATTCGGTATCAATCAGTCCCAGCGCCTCACCCAAGACGATATGATCCTTAGGCTCAAACTCAAATTTTTTCGGCTCCCCTACTTGGCGCAATACTTTGTTGCCGCTCTCATCCGGTCCTACCGGCGTATCGGGTGAGGGCAAATTCGGCACCTTAAGCATCAGCGCGAGATACTGTTTGTCGAGCGCTTGATACTCTTGCTCCCAACCTTCGGCGGCTTCCTTTAATTGTTTGCCCAGTTCGATATTCTGCTCCTTGGCCGCTTGATTGCGCTTTTGGTTTGACTCATCAATTTTTTGCCGGACAGCTTTGCGCTCCTGGTAGAGCCGGAGCAGTTCGTCGAGATCAATCTGACGGTTCTTATTTTTAGCTGCCTGGGCCACGAGCTCCTTATTCTCTTCAATAAACTTAATGTCGAGCATGATGGCTAATGATACAATACTAAGAGCATGAATTCCATCCGTCGGATGGGGGTGGCTGAATTACCGCCTCAATTATTAGAGATCCCGGAGCCGCCGGAGGAGCTATATATTGAGGGAGAGTGGCCGGCGCCCGAGACTCTTTTACTCGCCGTGGTCGGCTCGCGCCATTATTCAAGTTATGGCGAGGAAGCTTGCGGCAAATTGATCGCTGGGCTCGCCGGCCAGCCGATTGCCATTGTCTCGGGCCTCGCTATCGGCATCGACACGCTCGCCCACCAGGCCGCTTTGCGCGCCGGCCTCCCCACCATCGCCTTCCCGGGCTCTGGGCTCGACCGCTCGGTGCTCCACCCAAGCTCCAACAAACGACTGGCGGAAGAGATTGTAACGGCCGGTGGCGCGCTGGTCTCCGAGTTCGAACCAACCTACCCGGCCGGGCTCCACACCTTCCCTCGTCGCAATCGCTTGATGGCTGGCCTCTGCCGTGCCGTGCTCATTATCGAAGCGGCCGAAAAGTCGGGCACCTTGATCACGGCGCGACTCGCCCTCGATTACAATCGCGACGTGCTCGCCGTGCCCGGCTCGATCTTTGCCATCAATTCGCAGGGCTCAAACCGCTTGATCCGCCAGGGCGCAACGCCCGTCACCGGGAGTGACGACATTTTGGAGGCTTTGGGCCTCGCCCGGGCCGGCGAACAGCTGGCGCTCAACTTAGACGACTGCACCCCGCTTGAGCGGCAAGTAATCGAGCTGCTGCAAATCGAAGCGCTCCCCCGCGATGAGATCATTATGCGCCTTGAGCTCTCGGCGAGCGAAGCCAATTCACTCTTGGGCGTGATGGAAATTAAAGGATTAATTAAAGAACAACTTGGCGAAATGAGCTTGGCATGATACTAATGTAGCCAATGGCGAAAGCGAGTGGTGAAAAATTATTGATCGTCGAGTCGCCGGCGAAAGCGAAGACGATCGCAAAATATTTAGACGGTGAGTACACCGTGCGCGCGAGCGTGGGCCACATTCGCGATCTCCCGAAGTCGAATAAAAACGCGATTGATATCGAGGCGGGCTTTGTGCCGCATTACGAGATTTCAAAAGGCAAAGAAAAGGTGGTGAGCGAGTTACAGAGCTTGGCAAAAAAAGCTGACGAAGTGGTGCTCGCCACCGACCCCGACCGTGAGGGCGAAGCAATCGCGTGGCACCTCGAGCAGGCGATTGGTTTAAAAAATCCAAAGCGCATCGTCTTCCACGAGATTACCAAGGAGGCAGTGCAAGAGGCGATCAAGCATCCGCGGCAGATTGACCAGGATTTAAAGACAGCCCAGGAGGCGCGGCGTGTGCTGGATCGGCTCTTTGGCTACGATCTCTCGGGGTTGATTTGGAAGAAGTTGAGCTACGGTCTCTAGGCAGGCAGCGTCCAATCCCCGGCTTTGCGCATTTTAGTGGAGAGTGAAAAAGAGATTCGCGCTTTTGTGCCGGAGCAGTTTTGGGTGATTGATGCCCTCTTTTCGCCGAGCAAAAATCCGGAGACTAAAATCCCGTTTGTTTGCTCGATTGAACCAAAAACGCAAGCAGCAGCTGACGAGATCGTGAAGCAAGCCCAAGCGAGCGGCACGAGTTGGCACGTAGCCGAAGTGAGCCAAAGCGAGATGAGCCGCCGCGCTCGTCCCCCATTCACCACCTCCACCTTGCAACATTATGCCTCCTCGCGGCTTGGCTACTCGCCGGCGCAGACCATGCGCTTGGCCCAAAAGCTGTACGAAGCCGGTCATATTACCTATATGCGCACCGACAGCGTCAATTTAAGCCAACAAGCCATTGGCGCGATTGCCAGTGTGGTCAAAGCTAAATTTGGCGAGCGCTATCACCAGGCCCAACAGTATTCGACCAAGTCGAAGAACGCTCAAGAGGCTCACGAAGCGATCCGTCCAACGCACCCGTCCGTCGAGACGGCCGGGCAGGCGTCTCAAGAACAAAAATTGTATCGTCTGATCTGGGCGCGCGCCGTGGCGAGCCAAATGGCCGCGGCCCAAATGCTGAAGACTAAAATTATCGCCCAAGCCTCGGATAAAAACATTCCTGAATTCCACGCTCACGGCTCGGTGCTCACTTTTGACGGCTGGCTTAAGGCCGACCCGGGAGCCCGCGGCGAAGAGAACGTGTTGCCGAAAATTGACTCGGGCGAAGCCCTCACCTTGCTCGAAATAAATTCGACTGGAAAAGAGACCCAACCGCCCAATCGCTACAGCGAGGCCGGGCTAGTGAAGGAGCTCGAGAAGCGCGGCATCGGCCGGCCGAGCACCTACGCTCCCACCATCAAAACCATCATCGACCGCGGGTATGTCGAAAAAGAACAGCGCAGTTTAAAGCCGACCGAAACAGGAGAAGTTGTCAGCGACTTTTTAGAGAAATATTTTGCCCATTATATTAGCGACGACTTTACCCGCGAAATGGAGGACAAGCTTGATCTCATTGCCGAGGGCAAGGAGGATTATGTGAAGATGCTTCAAGATTTTTACGGCCCCTTTACCAAAGAAGTGAAGTCAAAAAACAAGGTGGAAAAAATCACCAACTTGGGTGACGCGCCGGCGGAGATCAGATGCCCGGTCTGCCAGGGCCCCATGATCATTAAGCTGGGCAAGAGTGGCAAATTCTACAGCTGCGCTAAATTCCCCGACTGCACCGGTGCCCGCACCCTGGAGGGCAAAGAGCTTGAGGGTCCCAAGCCCACGGGTGAAAAATGCCCCGAGTGCGGCGGCGACTTAATCGAGCGAGAAGGACGCTATGGCAAATTCATCGCCTGCGGCAATTACCCGAAGTGTAAATATATTAAAAAAGATGAGACTGGTGGCGCTGGCGGCCCGGGTGATACGGGTGTTACATGCCCGGTCTGCAATGCCGGTACGATGGTGGAGAAGCGCGGCCGCTATGGTATTTTTTACGGCTGTTCCAATTACCCCAAGTGCAAAAATATTATTAAAACGAAACCCACCGGCGAACTCTGTCCGATGTGCGGCGCCTTAATGATGCTCGGCACCAAAACTATTCCCAACCGCTGCTCCAACAAAGCCTGCCCCAACCACAATCCACACAAGTTAGGAAAAGAAACGAGTGTTAAATAGAAAATTTATAATTAAATATCCAATAGTAAGTATCACACACAAGAAGAGTGGGCGAGGGTGCAATACAATCCACCGTTCTGCTCATTGCGATTACAAATCCAAAAAAAATTGCTACTAAAACAAGAAGGATCATCAGTAATCGCCTCACCATTTTCATATCGAAAAGTTGGTGAGGTCGTAGATGTCTTCGTCGGGAGTGGATTCGAGAGCGGCAACCTCTTCACTCTTAGGGATCTCACTCACGGCTAATTCGAGTCCCGCTTGCTCGACTTCGGGCGCCACCACTGGTTCATTCTTTTTATTTAACAACTCCAAAATAGCATTGAGATCGTCGGCGGAGATAAAATCAATAATCACCTTGCCGCCGACATCTTTGCGCTCAATTTTGACCCGAGTGCCCAGTTGCTCGGTGAGGCGCTGCTCGGTGTCAGCGATGGTAGGGTCAATCATCGCCGTCTTTTTGCGCACCTTATCAAAGGCGATCCCCCGGGCGATCCGCTCGGCGTCGCGCACTGTCATCCGCTTCAACATAATCTCCTCAAAGAGCGTGCGCTGTTCTTCGGGCCGGTCACAGAGCATTAAAATAGGACGAGTATGGCCCTCGCTAATCTTGCCCGCCACCAGCGCCTCAAGCATCGCCTCGGGCAAGGCCATAATCCGAATCGAGTTAGAGACATACTCCCGACTCTTGCCCACGCGCTTGGCCACCTCATGATGCTTTAAGCCGAACTGATCCGTTAGTTGTTGAAAGGCGCGGGCTCGATCCACCGGGTTAAGGTCCTCACGCTGGAGATTTTCGATAATCGCCATCTCGAGCTTAAGCTTATCGCTCTCCTCGCCGTGCTTAATGATGGCCGGCACCTCGCGGATACCAGCGAGGCGAGAGGCGCGCCAGCGGCGCTCGCCGGCGACCAGCTCATACTCAACCCCCATCGAACCGTCGTCATGGTAGACCTCCTGCCGCGTCACCACCAAGGGCTGCAACACGCCGTACTGGCGGATCGAATCAGCGAGCGCTTGGAGCTTGTCAGGGTCAAACTCGTGCCGCGGCTGAAACGGATTAGGCTTAATTTTATCGACCTCGATCCAGAAGATCGAGTCGCTATACTGCTCACTCATGTGCTGTATTGTAACAAGATTTACAGGAGGATCAAAGGCAAACTTGCTTAATCTAGATAAGTAAGCATAATATAAACAGACCCTTGTTATAGACCCGTAGAAAGAGAGGAGATCATGAGTAAGAAGGCAGGAGAAAACGATCCCCACTTTAAACCCACCGCTCCCCCGGGTAAACATCGGGTGATCGGTAGCGGGTTGATTGAGGGTGATGAATCTTGGTTGGTGGGCGACTACCCGCCCTCAGAAGCCGAGGTTGTCGCGGCTCAAAAAGTCAACGAGGCTAGTGGTCATGTGATAATGCAAGGATTTGATGACCACTCCAACTTGGTTTTTGAAGTTAGGTAACGGAGCAGGTTGGCAGACTCAGCGCCGATTGCTTTGCAATCGGCGCTCTTTTCTTTTAGACTACTAACCAAGCCGGAGTGGCGTAATGGCAGCCGCGCACGACTCAAAATCGTGTCCCGCAAGGGGTGTGGGTTCAAGTCCCACCTCCGGCACAAGCGAAGCGCAGTGACGGAAGCAAGCGAACTGCTTCGCTTGCGAGTGGGAGTTGAAAGGCTTTTCGATATCGAGCGAGCGTAAGCGAATGAGATCGAAAAGCACCCGCGCCCGTAGGGCGAAAGTCCCACCTCCAATACCTTGCTCCCGTAGTCCAATGGATAGAACACGGGCCTCCGAAGCTCGAGATGCAGGTTCGATTCCTGCCGGGAGCACACCAATTAGTTTGCAATTACCGCGGCGTGACACACCCCGGTAATTGAACGAAAAACGTACTCCCCTTCCCCTCCTCCGACTCACACCAGACCCGGCCACCGAACGACTCCACCGTCTCTTTGACGTACCGCAAACCAAGTCCAGTGCCAGCCTCAGCTGTTTGCTTAGCATTCTCCGCCCGATACCCGCCTTCAAAAATTTTAGACTGATCAGCCAGAGGTACTCCGATCCCCTGATCCTTGACCCACACAATCGTGCTGCCCCGATCGATCTGATACCCAATCGTGATCGTGCCACGGGGCCGAGAATATTTAACGGCATTGGCGACGAGATTGCTGAACACCATCTGCAACCGATCAGCCTCGCCACACAGAGCGGCTGTTGTTGTAACCGAACGGTCAAATTGGGTTTCGAGTTGCTTCTCTTCGAGCGCTAAGCTCACTCCGCTAAAAATCTTTTCAAACATCGGCCGAACAAGTACCTCATGAGGAGTGACCGGCTGACGACGTTTTTCCGCAGCCGAGAGATCCAGGAGGTCATTAACCGTTACGAGCAAACTGCGGCTCCGCTCATCAATAGCTCGCAAACGCTGCCGCTCGGCCGGCGAAAGGGTTTTCCCTTCTGCCAACAAACTTTCTGATAACCACGAAATACCGGTAAGTGGTGTCCGAATCTCATGCGAGGCAATAGCCACCAGCTCCGTCTTAAACCGTAAAAACGATTCTTCCCGCCGTCGAATCACAAACCCAATCACTACCAAAAGAATAATAAAGCCGGCAGCCACCGCGGGCAGAGCAGAGTAGACAAAGACAGTTTGATAATACGAGCGAGCATTGAGATCCATTCCCATCACCGCAAGCAGCGCCCCCGTGTTGGGATCAATCACCGGCGCCAGCGCCGTAAGCCAGGTCCCCCACCGGTCAGAAGCAATCCCCTCGATAACAGGCATTCGTGAGACAAAGACTCCCCGAAAAGCCGAACTTGCCTCACTGTATACTTGACCGGGCGGAGAATAGTCGGGTGATTCGACCGACTCTGAATCAACAAGGAAAAAAGGATTACCCGCCCGATATCCCGTCAAATAAACAAAACGAATATCAGGACTCGACTGACGGATCTTGATTAATCTCAACTTAAGCGACTGATACTGGGCATTAGCCAGATCTTGATCACTCCCCGTCAGACTCAAGAGATCCCGAGGCTCAAGCGCGCTTGCTAACGCACTCGTGCGCTCCAGGAGAGAGTGCTGCACATTAGCACTCACGGTAAGGTACGTGTACGTAGTAGCAAGCAGGCCCACCCCAAAGACAAGAGCAATGACGGTCGGGAAATACCAATGATACCCGGGTGTTTTGGCGCTCATGATCTCATTATTATAGCATGCTATAGTAAGAGCGTATGAAAAAAATTATTGGATTAGCTGGCAGTCTGCGCAAAGATTCGTTTAATAAATGGTTGCTGCGAGCGGTGAGCGAAGCATTACCTGAAGACAGTCCGCTTGAGATATTCGAGATCGGTCAGCTCCCTCTTTTTAATCAAGACTTAGAAACTAATTTCCCCGCCATAGCAACCGAACTGAAAAATAAAATTAAAGCGGCTGATGGCGTGATCATTTGCACTCCCGAGTATAATCGATCGATCCCTGGCGTGTTGAAAAATGCGATTGACTGGTGCTCGCGCCCCTACGGCGACAATGCCTTTGACGGCAAACCAGTGCTCACGCTCGGCGCCTCAATCGGTCAGATCGGCACCGCCCTCGCTCAATACCACCTTAAGCAAATTTTGCTCTACCTAAACTGCCGTCTCCTCGGTCAACCCGAATTTTATGTGAGCGACGCTGCTAAAAAATTCGACACGACTGGGACTATTATTGACGACAAAACCAAGGAAAAAATCCACGACGTGGTAAACGCTTTCATTGACTTTATAAGCAAATAGCGCCAAGATCGGAGCGTGAAGCCAATCGTTCTTGTTATTGTTGGACCAACCGCCTCGGGTAAAAGCGCGCTCGCGGTAACGCTCGCGCGCGAGTTCGGAGGCGAAGTGATCTCGGCCGATTCGCGCCAGGTATATCGCGGACTGGATATCGGCTCCGGCAAAATTACGGTGACCGAGATGCAAGGGGTGCCTCATCATCTGCTGGATATCACTAACCTTTACCCGACATCTGACGGGCGAGCGCGAGAGCAATTCTCCGTCGCCGAGTATCAACAGTTAGCGACCGAAAAAATTGAGGAAATTTTGACTCGAGGCAAATTGCCCATTATCTGCGGCGGCACCGGACTTTACGTGAGCGCGATCGTAGATGACATAGTGCTCCCCGAAGTGCCGCCCAATCCCCCGCTCCGGGCCGAACTAGCTAAAGTAAGTAGCGAGGTTTTGTTTGAAAAATTAAAAACGCTCGACCCTAAGCGAGCGAGCACCATTGATCGCCATAATCCGCGCCGACTGGTGCGCGCGATTGAAATTGCGAGCGCGCTCGGCCGCGTCCCTCGCCTCGCGCGCCACGACCCTGCGCTCGCACCCTACGAATTTATCGAACTCGGCATCAGTTTGCCGGACGGTATCCTGCGACAAAAAATCCACGACCGCCTTGTGACTCGGCTCGAACAAGGGCTAATTGAAGAGGTGGTAAATTTGCACAAGCATGGCGTGAGCTGGGAGCGACTCGATGAACTCGGGCTGGAATACCGATATATTGCGCGCTATTTACAAAATCAGTTAACTCGCGAACAAATGCTGGAGCAGCTTGAGCTAGCGATTTGGCACTACGCCAAACGGCAACTGACGTGGTTTAAGCGCGACCGCCGGATTATTTGGCTCCCAGCGTCGGGACCAAAACCCCTGGATCAACAAGCCGTCGATTACCTGCAAGAAAAACTCGGAGCGCCTTCCCAAGCGGCAAAAAAGAGAGGAAAAAGCGCAAATCGGCGGCGCGACGGAGCCACCAACCTAAGCGACCGTAAAATTCGTGGTGATGCCAAACAGTAGCGGCCCAAC
>CAZMMP010000024.1:0-8449 GCA_964567425.1 uncultured Candidatus Saccharibacteria bacterium | reverse complement strand
TTCCCGTGCCTACAACTATCAAAATTCGCTGCGCGTTCAATTTCCGGCGACGATCGACGGAGTGAGGTCGCTTATCTCAAGCACCGGTTTGCCGGCGCAGAAACAGGGCGGCGCCTACGACACGCTCGATACCGCGGCGGTGCTGACGGTGGTCAAGAGTCCGGTCACTGAGGGTACGTTCCGGCCCCCGTATGTTGCGGGAAACAAACCGTTCTGGAACATTTCACAACTGGACTACGCAAAAGTTCCGTCATTGCGCGTGCCGACTGGGGTGGCTGTCCCGAACCTTTCGGGCGCCATGACCAGAGTGTGGTTGAATCATGGACCCAAGACCTGGGGATCGGAAATTCATCCAGTATCGAACATGCCGCCCTATCCTCGAGACAGCAGTCTCCAGGAATCGGACATTTCGCTCGCGGCTCTACTCAAGACACCCTCCCAGCGTGACTACATCAACCGCCTGGCGCAGCTGGGGATTGATCTGTACCCCATTTCCTTGGGGAACAAGGATGCGTTCCAGGCGAACGGCGGTTTTGGCAGTGGTTGGAAGTGGCCGATCCTGTTTGCGGGCATTGTTTTTAACGACAGCGCCATGAAGAACCCACCTCTCTCCATCGGCAATCCCGCCACCACGGTTGAGAAGTTCGGCGAGGACGGATATACCTATTACGGCCAACCCACGGCTGCTTATCCCAACGGTAAACCACTGTTCGGCGAAGATTGCGCCAAACAAGGTCTTATCTTTTTCCAAAACAACAATTGCCGGGACCCCAAAGGCTTGCTTGATAGTTTAGATCTTCATATCAATAACTCCGGCATCTACGTTTTCTCTACCGTTCACACCTGGGTTGGTCAGGCCTTGGCCGCCCGGTTGATGGACGCCCAAGCGATCTGGAACCACCCGGCATATTTCGATTACATCGACCGGTGGGTCGCTGAGGGTGGAAATTATGGCGGGGCTTTTGAGGAAGGGATGTGGAAGGCCTACCGCCAGGCAGAGCCCGCCACGCCTCCTCCGAGCGCTGGTAGTAGTGGTAGTACTTCCAGTGGCACGAGCGGAAGCTCAAGTTCAAGTGGTACCACAACTCCTGTCGCCACCGTTGCTGATCCGTCTGCTAGTCTGGTACTTCATTATAGTTTTGACGCATCAACGATTTCCGCTAACAGCATTAGCGATCAAGCCGGCAGCAACATCGGAACCGCCATCGGCGTGGCTGCCGTGGTGGGGCATAATAATGAGGCGCTTTCATTCACTAACGGTTCGATTGTTACGAACGCCAATTCAGCAATCAACAATTTACCGATTACGACCGGCATGACCGTGAGTCTGTGGATCAAGCCTCAACAGGTGGCGAGTGGCATGTTAGTGGCAAAGAACTGCGCGCTTGGCGAAAGTTCGGGCTGTTGGGCGTTAAAGCTTGTGGACGGGGCCTTGGATTACAGTCATCATGGTTCAGCGAGCAGTTTGCATATCAAAAGCGCGGCAAACCTGGTGGTGGGGGACCAGTGGCAACACCTTGCGGTAGTGGCCGCCCCCGGACTCTCGAACGCTTCCACTGCCCATCTGTATCTCAATGGTGTTGAGGTGGGTTCGGGCGGAGGCTCGTCGCTCGATGCCGATGCTGCCAAAAATCTCTATATTGGCAACGCTCTTCGTGGCCCGGCTTACACTGGTCTCATTGATGATGTTCGGCTATACAACCAACCGCTTTCGGGTGAAAATATTAACGGTCTCTATCAGCTATGATACAGTAGACTCAATGGCTCGATGGTCTAAAATCCAGCTTTTTGTTGTCGGTTCGATTTTCTTTCTCATTAGCCTCTGCTTTGCTTTTTCTTCCGTAAAAGCTTTTGCCGCGACAGGGGATATTACGGGAATGAGAATTGTTGGGGCCACTAGCACGGTGGCCGACCTCACCTCGGCTTCCAGTGCGGCTTCTTCCACCACGGGGTGGGTGCTCGAGATCGATTTTTCCGGGATGGCCACCAGCGGTACCTACAGCCTGGGGATCGGTGCCAATAACGACGCTACCAACGCTAAGATCGTATGTACCGCCACGTCTTTGGGATACGACACTAGTGGTAATGCCACCACCGTTGTTCGTACCATCTATGGGACGCACCAGCTCCGCAAAGTCTATAATGCCGCTTATACGGCACCATATCCGAACGATGAGACCCTAGTGAGCGGCACTTTGACGACCAGGATCGCCCTGTCGAACTTTGTGTATGCTTCCGATACGAATGTGAGCTGTAACGTTGGTGCCGGGGTCTATAATGACGGAGCCCATTCGAGCAATGCTACGAGCGGTTTTGCGGTGACTAACGGTTCCATCCTCGCGTATCCGCGGGTAATCGCCAACTGGTCCTGGCCCGGCTGGAGCCGGATAAATTCGTCCCTCGATGGAGACGGCGTAAATCATTCCGACGGAAGTTTTACCGTGAGAGCGGTTGGGTACCATCAATCCGCCAAGAACGGCAAGCCGTTGGCCGCGATAGTGTTCACCGCGACGGACCAGCATGGTCATACCGCCACTCAAACAGTTACTGATATGACCATTGACTCGACGATGACCGACGCGTCCAAAGTCCAGGAATACGTCGCCACTTTTTCGTCCGCTCAAGTGGCAACGTTCACCCAGGGCGATCTGATTACCGTTAACTTCAAAGCATACCCGTGGGTCGGGGATTCTGGGGCGGTGATGGATACGAGCGACGGAGTGAATAGCCAACCCACGCCCTTATATGCGCCGATCTACTTTATCAACGATCGGCTGGGCACTTTTGGAACGGCGGCGGCCGTGGTGGCCGCGTCTGGGGGAGATGATGCCACTTGCGTGGCGGTTTCCGAAACTGTTTTCAACGCCAATCCGAACAGTAACGCAGCGAACACTTCTCCCTGTGCCACCGTGAACAAGGCGATAACCATAATCCGAGCCTGGAATGCGGCAAGTTCCTCCCCAGCAAGGACCGATGAGGCCGGAACGGTTTGGATGAAGGCCGGGACTTACACCTGGACGGGAGCCTCGGTCGCCATTGGGGCCAACAGCGGGACGAATCCGAGCAAGACCTGGCTGACGGTCACCCCCTTTCCCGGAGTGGCAAAGTCCGATGTGGTTATCAACGGCATTACCAGTACTACCTATAACAAGACGGGAGATTCACCCTTAAAAATTTCCGGATTGACCGTGAATGTTACTTCCGGCGCTCCGGTGGAGATATTCAATGCTAGTACGGCCACGGACTATTTATGGCTGGATAACAACAATTTGACCATGACGAGTGGAACAACGCTGGCTTATAATTTCGGATCAGTCTACTGGACACGAAATACTGCTGGGGGAGCGGTGGCTAATGGACTCGCGGTGTATGGATCAAAAGGCCCCCCAGTACTAATTAGAGGAAATGTGCTGGACGGACTGAACAACCAGGTCAATGTGTATACAATGATCGGCAACTTGTTTGCCGGATCAGGAACATCGTTCGGGATTACGATGATAGAAACCGCCGCTCCGATCGCCAGCAATCAGCCGATCCTTGCCTATAACAAACTAATGAATTTGAAACGGGCAGGGCCGCCCATTCTGATATTTCAGACATTGTCGTCCCCGATCGGCTTTGCTGATATTCAGAATTTAATCGAATACAATGCGTCCGGATCCCAGCCTCTGACTTCGATAGCTAATGACTCCTCTACGAACACCCCCGTCAATAACGTATTGCTGTGGCACAACACCTTTGTCGGCCAAAGGACCAATATGTGCTACAACGATAACGGAAGCACTCTAAGATTAAGAACGTTGTGGTCGGATATTGGTAATGTTTACGACTCTACCGCTATTAAATCGGACACCTTTAATGTGGGCAATGCTGCTCGGGTAGGTAACTGGGCCTGCGAATACGGCGTGGGATTTAAGAACAGGGTTGACGCGGAGTCCGGAACCGTCTCCAATCCAGTCGGTGTCGCTAGCCAGTTCCAAGCCGAATTCACGGGCCTCAACAGTAAATTCGCATCGCCGGGAGCGACCCAAGACGCTCAAGCTTCAAACGAACCGCCTGCCAATTCTTCTTGGATGCATGCGGTAAGTTGGTTGGGGTATGTCAATCGGGCCGCCTGGGATGGCGTTAACGTGGGAGTGGGTAGCGGAGACTATCACCTCACAGCCGGGTCTCCTGCTTTAAATATGATCCCCTCTAGTCAGGCTGTTCTTCCTTATGATCTTGATGGTAACGCTCGCAACAACAACGGCACGGGCGCGGCAGGGGCTTATGAATATATTACCTCTCCAACAGTGACCACGAATGCCGCTAGTAGTGTTGCCAGCAGCAGCGCTACTTTATCAGGGACGATCACGGTAACTGGTGGAACTGACGCGACCCAATCCGGTTTTGCTTATGCTACTAGCTCTGATTTAAGTACGGGTGTCGCTACTAGTACCCTGGGAGCGCAGAGTGGTACAGCTACATTTACTCAAACGATCTCGGGGTTGAATTGTAATACCGCGTACTATGTTCGGGCTTATGCCACCAATGGGCAGGGAACGGGATTTGGTTCTATCGTCTCTTTTACTACTTCAGTCTGTGCGGACACGACACCGCCTACGCCGGGCTCGCTCGTTTTTTCTACTGTTACCGCTACCAGTATCACAGCTTCTTCTACTGGTGCCAGCGATGCTGTCGCTTTAGCTACCTTGCCCTTTCTCTATCACGCCACTAGTACCAGCTATAACCAATACCAAGGTCCTACCAGCACCGCCGTCGCTTTCACTGATTTAACGCCTAATCGAATGTATTATTTTGAAGTTGGTGTTCAGGATGCGGCAGGCAACTCGGCTACCACCACTCCCGCAGCAACGACCACTCTGGCTAATCCTCCCGCCACGCTTATTCTCACTCCGAATCAAACCGCGATCGCCGCTAGTTGGAACGCAAACTCTAATCCTGTTGGCACCGAGTATTATGCCGAAAATCTTACTGCCTCCACCAATTCGGGCTGGATTACCGTTACAAGTTGGAACTCAACCGGCCTTGCGGCTAACACAAGCTATACCATCCAGGTGAAGGCGCGGAATAGCGCCGGCAGCGTTACGTCGGCCATTTCTCTTGCTACTACAACTACCGCCGCTCCTACGCCTACTCAGACTACCACGACCAGTGGCGGCGCGACGGCGGCGCGACGAGCGGCGTTCGCGGTACAAAATACTGGCCCGAGCATGTCGATCACGGCGACCGTCCCTATCCCGGCTGCCAAAGAAGAAGTCGTGCGCCAATTGCAGATCGAATTGCTGGGACTGTTGCAGCAATTGTTCCGGCTACTTCAAGCGCGATAGCGTCAGCACAAACTCATTGCTTTTAGACAAAATTATGGTATGTTAAAACTGGCGTGAGGTTCGGGTGACTGCTGGCGCGCAAGCGCTGGAGGAAAGTCCGAACACTCCCCCGTAAAATCTCGCTTTGCGAGATCACGTGGTAATCAGGTAGCAGGTAACGCCTGCCGTGCGCAAGCATAGAGGTGCGAACAGAAACGACCCGGTTTAGTCCGGCTGAAACGCGCAAAATCCTTACCCGAGTGCAAGGCCGTGTCCCGAGGCTGGCATAAGTCAGATCGAGGGAAGTGCCGCTTGAGCTCTTGAGTGATCAGGAGCCCAGATAAATAGTCACACAAACACAGAATTCGGCTTATAGACCTCACGCCTCAAACATCAAAATCTCCCGTTTTCGCGGGAGATTTTGTGTTATAGTGGAGTCACTAATGGTGGAGCGGATACTCAAGTGGCTTAATCGCGAGTGGGGCAGTATTCATGAGGCGGCGTTATTGCTGGCCCTGTCTTCCTTTGCGGCCGATGTGCTTGGCCTCGTGCGCGACCGGTTGCTTGCCGCCAGCTTCGGCGCGGGGCGCGTGCTCGATATTTATTACACGGCCTTTCGGGTGCCGGATTTGTTATACGTCACCATTGCTTCTTTTGTTTCGGTCACGGTGCTCATCCCATTTATTATTGATCGCTTGTCTCGAGGCGAAGTAGAGACAACTAAGCGCTTTCTCGACAATATTCTCACTGTTTTTTTACTAGTGATGTTTGTGGTGCTGGCCGTTGTGTGGCTGCTCGCTCCCGTGTTGGCGCCCTGGCTGGCCCCCGGCTTCTCTCTCGTTGAACGAACGCAACTGGTGACGCTTGTGCGCATTCTCCTCCTCTCGCCGCTCTTGCTCGGGCTCTCTAATCTTTTTGGCGCTGTTACGCAGTCCACCCAGCGCTTTTTCGTTTATGCTTTGAGTCCGGTGCTCTACAATGTCGGCGTTATTATCGGCATTATTGCTCTTTACCCTCTCTGGGGTTTGCCTGGGTTGGTGGTGGGGGTGGTACTGGGGGCAGTCTTTCATCTCGCGATCCAATTCCCCGGCGTTTGGCGCAGTGGACTCTTCCCTCGGCTCCGGTGGATTAACGGGTGGCGCGAGATTGGCGAGGTGGTGGCGATCTCCTTACCGCGCTCGCTAACGCTCGCGGCGAGCCAGTTGGCGCTCACGGTGCTCGTTTCGCTCGCCTCGGTGCTCGGGATCGGAGCGGTGGCGGTCTTCAACTTTGCGATGAATCTTCAGTCGATCCCGATGTCAATTATCGGTGTGAGTTACTCGGTCGCCGCCTTCCCCCTCTTGGTGAAGCTGTACAATGGGGGCGAAAAGAAGAGTTTTATTGACCAGCTCACGAGCGCCATGCGCCATGTCCTCTTTTGGTCCCTGCCCTCGGTGGTACTCTTTATTGTGCTTCGGGCGCAGATCGTCCGGGTTCTCCTTGGGGCGGGTAAGTTTAGTTGGCAAGACACTCGTCTTACTGCCGCGGCGCTCGCGCTTTTTGCGGTGTCGGTGCTGGGGCAGAATCTAGTGCTTCTCTTAGTCCGGGCTTACTATGCGGCCGGTCGCACGACACGGCCGCTCGTCGTCAATGCACTCTCCTCTCTCTCGATCGTGATCACGGGCTGGCTCCTGGTGCGCTGGCCGGCCGCGGCCGAAACCGGCAAATTTTTTGAAACCATGCTGCGAGTGAGCGACTTGTCGGGTACGCGCGTCTTACTCTTGCCGCTGGCATTCACGGTCGGGACCACGCTCAATGCGGTGCTCTTGTGGATCTTCTTCCAGCGCGATTTTGGCCGCTTCCCCAAGGTGGTTGATCGCGCGCTCGGCCAGTCGGTGGTCGGGTCGCTGGTCGCCGGCATTGTCAGCTACCAGGCGCTCAATTGGCTGGCCCCGCTCCTTAATCTCAATACCTTTGTCGGTATTTTTATCCAAGGCTTGGTGGCCGGTCTCCTCGGCTTGGCGGTGCTCTATTTGCTGCTCAAATATTTTAACAACAAAGAATTAGCGGAACTCGAAAAGTCCTTGAAGCAAAAGTTCTGGTGCGCCGAGGTGATTGCGCCCGAGCCGGAAGGTCTGTAGTATAAGCAGGTGCAAAATATCCGTAATTTCAGCATTATCGCCCATATTGACCATGGCAAATCGACCTTGGCCGACCGTTTGCTTGAAGTGACCGGCACGATCGAAAAGCGCAAAATGCGCGAGCAGGTGCTCGACATGATGGAGCTTGAGCGCGAGCGGGGGATCACGATTAAAATGCAACCCGTAAAACTGCACTACGTGCAGCACGGGTCGGGGCCGGTGCAGGAGTACCAACTGAATTTGATCGATACCCCGGGGCATATCGATTTCTCTTACGAAGTGTCGCGTTCGCTCAAAGCGGTCGAGGGCGTGATTTTGCTGGTGGATGCGACACAAGGAGTGCAGGCACAAACCCTCTCCGTGCTCCAGATGGCGCGAGACGAAAAACTCGCAATTATCCCCGTGATCAATAAGATTGATTTGCCGGTGGCGCGAGTTGTCGAGACTAAGGCAGAGTTGGTGGAGCTGCTTAACTGTCGGGAAGAGGAGATCTTAGCTGTCTCAGGCAAAACCGGCGAAGGAGTGGCTGCCTTGCTTCGGGCCATTGTCGAGCGGGTGCCGCCACCGCAGGAAGAGTTTCCTCTTAAGGGGAGTCGGGCGCTCGTGTTTGATTTTGAATATTCTAATCATCAAGGCCTCGTAGTCTACGTTCGCGTGACGGATGGCAGCATTAAGCCGGGTGACAATTTAGCTTTTGCGGCTTCGGGCGAACGATTTACCGTGCTCGAACTGGGCAGTTTTTCTCCGGCTAAAACGCGGGGCGAGTCGCTCCGCGCGGGGGAGATCGGCTATCTGGTGACCGGGATTAAAAAGCCGGCGCAGCAAGCTAAGGTCGGTGATACGATTATCGATCCCACGAGGCCGTTGCCGGTCTTTGCGGGGTATGCCGAACCACGGCCGGTGGTGTGGGCGAGCGTTTACCCGGAGGCCGCCGATGATTTGCCACTCTTGCGTCAAGCGCTCGGCCGCCTCAAACTCTCTGATGCTGCGCTCTCCTTTGAGGAGGAAGCTTCGTCGACG
>CAZMMP010000023.1:0-9019 GCA_964567425.1 uncultured Candidatus Saccharibacteria bacterium | reverse complement strand
TCTATGATCAGCCGGTGCGCCAGACCATTGGCCAAGGACGCAATGCGGGTGCGGCGGTGGCGCGGGGCGAGTTCCTCGTTTTCCTAGATGCTGATGTGCGGATTCCGGACATGAATGCTTTTTTCAAGCGAGCGCTCGGGCGTTTTGCTGCTGATCCTAAGCTCATGGGCCTCACGGGTTATTACCGCGTTTGGCCCGCTATGGCGACGCTGGCCGATCGCGTCATCTTCCAACTACTCGGCGATTATTTCGCTCTCCTTAATTGGCTGGGGATCGGTGCTTCAGGCGGTGAATTCCAAATGGTGCGGGCCGAGGCCTTCCGCCGCGTCGGTGGTTATAACGAAAAGCTGGCGGCGGCGGAGGACATGGATCTGTTTGGTCGGCTCGCTAAGCTCGGCCGCACGCGGCTGGATCGAGGACTCTCGATCTATCACTCGGGTCGTCGAGCGCGCCAGATCGGCTGGCCGAGGCTCTTGTGGCAATGGTCGTCAAACTGCGTCAGCATGTGGTTGTTTAAAAAATCATTAGCCCACGAGTGGGTTGAAATTCGATGACCGTTTCGGCTCCGATCACTGAAACGGCGGTGTTTGGTGGCGGCTGCTTTTGGTGTACGGAGGCGGTGTTTAAAATGCTGCGCGGGGTCCTGCGCGTGAGTTCGGGGTATGCGGGCGGGAGTGTGGCAAATCCGAGCTATGAGCAGGTGAGTGGTGGTCGCACGGGCCATGCGGAAGTGATCAAGCTTGAGTATGACCCGAGCGAAATCACCTATCGCGATTTGCTCACGGTCTTTTTTGCCTCGCACGATCCCACCACCCTTAATCGGCAGGGGAACGATGTGGGTCCCCAGTATCGCTCGATCATTCTGACAACGAACGAAGCTCAAAAAGCCGAAGCCGAGCAATTTATTGCCGAACTCAACGTTTCCACCAGGGCTGGCACGCCGATCACGACCGAGGTGGCGCCGCTGACCGAGTTTTACCCCGCCGAAGCTTATCACCAGGATTATTACGCTAATAATCCAAGCAATCGCTATTGCGAGCTCGTCATTAATCCCAAACTGGAGAAAGTGCAACAGCGATTTGACCAGTTATTAAAAACGCACGAGAAGCAAGAGTAATAATTTTTACAAAAAAATATGGCTGATGAATATAAAAATAAATTAACGCCCGAACAGTATGCGGTGATGCGCGAGAAGGGAACCGAGCCGCCTTTTTCTGGCAAGCTCGCGGAGGGTGATGGGGTGTACAAATGCGTCGCTTGCGGCCAGCCGCTCTTTGCTTCAGATGCTAAGTTTGACTCTGGCACTGGTTGGCCGAGTTTTGATCAGGCTTTGCCTGGTGCTGTCAAAGAACTGCCCGATATCTCGCACGGCATGGTCCGGACGGAAGTAGTGTGCTCAAAATGTGGTTCCCATCTCGGCCACGTTTTCCCCGACGGGCCCACGCCAACCGGCCAGCGCTATTGTTTAAACTCGGTGTGTTTGGATTTGGAGGAGCAAGAGCCAAAACAGTAAAAGCAAATTTTATTTTATAGTATACTGGAGCTATGGCGTCCCTGGCTCTGGTTCCTGAATATCTTCGCTGGCATTACTCGCGCGCGCTCGTTGACCTGGGGCGCTTGTGGAAAAATTTTTCGTGGTTCATCTATCACTTTTTCTCCGTGCCGCTCTTGGCGCAAACTCTCTTCTCGCCCTGGCGCCGTTTGAGTGAGGAGCGGAGCCAGACGTTTGATTTAGAAGATTGGGGGAGCACGCTCCTGGTTAACGGTTTAATGCGGCTGGTGGGCGCGATCATTCGGATTATTTTTATCGGGATAGGGCTGACAGCCTTGGCGCTATTGGCTCTCGTGGCGGTCGGCGTTTTTGTGTTGTGGTTGGTGTTGCCCGCGGTCCTCATCTTATTTTTTCTGGTCGGCCTTAAAGCTTTACTAGCATGACGTATCGGGAATTAGCTCAAGCAGCCAAACAGTTTTACCCCGCTGTTCGTCTGGACGGGGCGGCAACTCATCGAACGCGACGAGCGGTGATTAAAGTGCTCGAGTGGTTAACGCTCGCGGCGCTCCTCGGAGGCATTGGGGCGTGGTGGTTTACCGGCACTTCGGTTGGTCTCGGACTCTTTCTCGTGCTCGTGGTGGCGTGGACTATCGCCGATCTCGGGGAGGCCTTCTACAATTCGTATTATTACGGTGATGCGCGCTGGCTCTCCTTTGAGGTGGCGACCGTGCTCTACCATAATGACGAAAAAGATTTAACAAAAAGTTTTTTTGGGTCTACCTGGGGCAAGCTGGTGCTCTTTCGACTGGGGCTTAGTTTGGACGATGTGGAGCGTTTTTTAAGTGAACGTAAAATGCGGATTTCGGCCGGGGTGCTCAATTTTACCGGTTCCCGCGTTGCCCTCGGCGAGTATGCGCGGGCGCTGTATGCCACTGATAATTCGCTTGCTCAATTTTTACTCACCCGCAAAGTGGGGGAGGGGGAGTGGGTCGGCGCCGCTCGCTGGATTGACCGCGAGGCCGAACTCCGGCGGCGGCACGATCAGTGGTGGAGTCGCGCGGCCTTAAGCCGCGTGCCGGGGCTTGGCAAAGATTGGGCCTATGGCGAAACCTGGGAGCTCGAAAAGTTTGCGCGCGAAGTGGTCGGTTCGGGCCGGGAAGGAGCGCTTTCCGCCTACAGCCGCGATGAAGTCGAAGCACTCCAGGGGGTGTTGGCGCGGGTGCGAGAGGCCAATGCGCTCCTCGTCGGTGATGATTCCGCTTTTCTTTTGGAGTGTATTCACGAGCTGGCGGGGGAGATTGAAGCGGGACGAGTGCCGCCGGCGCTCGAGCACAAGCGCGTGTTTGCGCTTGATGGCGAGCTCTTAATCTCGAGCACGGGTGACAAGCCTCACTTTGAGCTCGAGTTGGCGCGAGTTCTCGCTCAAACCGTTAAAGCTGGCAATATTATTTTAGTCATTCCCAACTTTCCCGCCTGGCTTGAGAGCGCTAAAGCCCTCGGGGCTGACCCGCTTGCCGTGCTGGCACCCTACTTTGCTTCGCCTGATTTGCAGCTCATTGGTCTTTGTCTAGCGGATCAGTTCCATGCGGTGATTGAATCGGATCAGGGGCTCATGGAACATTTTGAGCGAGTACTCGTTACCGATAAAGGGAGCGATTCGCTGCTTGGGGTATTGGAGGAAGAAGCCTTAGCCCTCGAGGCGCGGGAGGGAGTGTACTTTACGTATCAAGCGCTCGCCGCCGCGCTTAGCGCGGCGGAGCGATATTGGAGCGCGGCGGCGCCCGCCGATAAGGCGCTTGACCTCTTGCTGGAGGCCGTGTCGGCCGCGCGAGCGGCCAAGCGGCCGCTCATCGGCGAGAGCGAACTCTTGGCGCTGGTGTCGTCCAAAATCCATGTGCCGTTAGGCGAGGTCAAGCCAGCCGAGAAGGAGGCCTTGCTTCACCTCGAAGCGAAGCTCCATGAGCGCGTAATCGGTCAGAATGAAGCGATTACGGCGGTGGCCGAGACCTTGCGCCGGGCGCGAACGGGGATTAATAATCCCAAACGGCCGATGGGCTCCTTCCTCTTTTTGGGGCCGACCGGCGTGGGTAAAACGGAAACAGTCAAAACGCTCGCGGCCAACTTCTTCAACGACGAAGCCGCGGTGATCCGGCTCGACATGTCGGAGTATCAGGCGGCAGATGCCATGCCTAAACTCCTCGGCGAATTCGGCCGCAAGCAACCGGGCGTTTTAACTTCGGCGTTGCGGGAGCGGCCGTACGGAGTCTTGCTCTTGGATGAATTTGAGAAGTCGGCTCCCGAGGTGCGGGATCTCTTTTTGCAAATTTTGGATGAGGGTGCTTTCTCCGATATGGCGGGTAAGCGCGTTGACGCTCGTTCGCTTTTAATTATCGCTACCTCCAACGCGGGGAGTGATCTCATTTGGCAGTATGGACGCGAGGGAGGATCACTGGCCCCCCATAAAGCTGAAATCGTTGATCACGTCATTAAAGCGGGCATTTTTAAACCCGAATTGATCAACCGCTTCGATGGGGTGATTCTCTTCCAGCCGCTCGGTCCCCGCGAGCTCACCGCTATCGCTAAGCTGGAGTTGGCGCGCTTAGCCTCGCGCCTTAAGGCGCGAGGCTTTACGCTTGTGGTGACGGAACCACTCGTTCAATACTTAGTATCTCAAGGGACCGATCCCCAGTTTGGCGCCCGGCCGCTTAATCGAGCGATTCAAGATACGGTGGAACGTTTGGCGGCCGATAAGATTCTGCGTGACTCGCTCGAGCCAGGCGCCAGCATCATCATTACTCCCGAAGAATTAGAGTCGCGGGCCTTAGCGGGGTAAATCGCTTGCTTAATAATTCGACCCGCTCCCTCTCGTAGGATAGCACTGTCGGATGGAAGAGAGATTAATTAACCATTCATCAGTCGCTGGTAGAGTGATGCTGGTCGAAGATTACCAACCTAAACCGAGAGGGTTTAATTTATAAAGCTAATCTTTAATTTCTATGGCAGATACCATGAACGATCGCGATAATAAGAAGAACCAAGGCAATCAGGGTAATCAGCATCAAAAAGGTCAGTCACAAAGCGGCCGTGATAGTGACGCGAGCTCGAGCTCGAGCGATAGTGACCACGAATAAAGTTTGAGGTGAGGCGTACCGAACGAAGGCCTTGGCTAAGCGCTTAGCCAAGGCCTTCGTCAAGCCGGGCTTCCGGATCTTGATACTGGGTCGCCATATCGTCGGGCAATTCGTCGTCGGGATGATTGGCGCCGTTATTGGCAGTTTCGTCGGCGACAAATAAGTTTTCGGCCGCGAGGGCGGTTTGGTCGGGAAGTTCGGTTTCGTCTTCTTCGTCAGAGGTGGGGCGGGCCATAGTTCTAACTACTGTGAGCGAAGTTGGTGAATCTGGGGTGAAGTGGTAAGGTGAATTAATGAAAATCAACACCTCCTGGGGCGGCGTGGCGGACTGGTATGACGAGCATGTGGCTCGGACTGATACTTACCACACCAAGGTCTTGTTGCCGAATCTACTTCGACTCACGGCGCTTCAGCCGGGCGAGCGGGTACTCGATCTTGCTTCGGGCAACGGCTTCTTTGCTCGCGCCTGGGCGGCTGCCGGCGCACACGTTACCGGCGCCGATCTGGCCCCAGAGCTCATCGCCAAGGCGGAAGCGGAAAATTCTGATCGAGCCATTACCTATCTCGTCGCTCCGGCTCATCGGCTGTCGCTCGCGGATCAGAGTTTTGATCTGGTTACGCTGGTGCTGGCGCTCCAAAACATCGCGGAAGTTAAGGAGACGTTCGCGGAGGTTAAGCGGGTGCTGGCTCGCGGCGGCCGTTTCGTGCTGGTGCTCAATCACCCCAGTTTCCGCGTTCCCAAGCACTCAAGTTGGGGGTGGGACGAAGGGCGAAAGATTCAATACCGCCGGGTGGATGAATATCTCTCGGAGCGGCAGCACCAGATCGAGATGCATCCCGGCTTGGCTCGCCGCAGCGACGCGAAGGCGGCGGCCACCACGACGATCTCCTTCCACCGGCCGCTCCAGTACTACTTTAAATTATTAGCTAATGCCGGCTTTGCGGTCACTCGACTAGAAGAGTGGATCTCGCATCGCCAGAGCCAACCGGGTCCCCGGGCCAAATCAGAAGATCGGGCGCGTCATGAGTTCCCCTTGTTTTTGGCTTTAGAGGCCCGTATAATCAACCTATGACCGATAATATTAAAAATAATTTAGGCCGGGCGTTGGCGCTTGCCGCTTTGTTGGTGGGCGTTGCCGCGGTCTGGTACGTGGGAGTGTATGCCCGTTCGAGCGAACCGACTTCTTACCGGAGCTTTAGTGTTTCGGGAGAGGGCAAGGTGGTAGGAGTACCCGATGTGGCGCGTTTTACTTTCAGCATTATCACCGAGGGCGGTAAGGATATTGCTGCCTTGCAAAAGGATAACGTCACTAAGACGAATGCCGTTATTGATTTCGTAAAACAGTCAGGGGTTGACTCGAAGGATGTCAGTACCGAGGGGTACAATGTTGAACCGCGCTATCAGACGAGCTATTGCGGTCCGAGTGTGTATGGGACTCAAAGCAGCTGTCCTCCGGCTACGATTGTAGGCTACACGGTCAGTCAGACCGTGGCGGTTAAGGTGCGCGATCTGGCTAAGGTGGGCGACATTCTTTCGGGAGTAGTTGCGAAGGGGGCGAACAATGTTTCCCAGCTCAACTTTACCGTCGATGATCCGGCGAAACTCGAGGAGCAGGCTCGGAGCAAAGCAATTGCTCAAGCCGAAGAGAAGGCAGAAGCGATTGCTCGCGCTGGCGACTTTAGACTCGGTCGTTTGCTCTCGATTGACGAGGGCGGCCCGGTACCTTACTACGGCAAGGCTTACGGCATGGGCGGACTCGATGCGATGAGCGAACGTTCGGTGGTGGCGCAAGCGGTGCCCGCTCCCAGCATCCAGCCTGGTTCCCAAGATATTGTGGTGAATGTAATGCTTCGCTACGAGATTCGGTAGTCTACCGGTTTCCACCCGCCTGGGGCTAACTGGCCCAAGCGCACGGAGCCGATCCGCAATCGCTTTAATGTAAGTACTTGGTAGCCCAATCCGGCGCACATGCGCCGGATTTGGTGTTTTTTACCCTCGGTTAAAATAATCTTAAAACTGCTCTCGTCGAGCTTCTCCGTTTTAGCGGGCTTCGTTTTCTCGCGCTCAATTTTCATTCCTCCACTCATCTTTTTCAAATCCAAGCCGTCGAGCTTTTTATCTACGGTTACCACATACTCTTTTTCCACTTTATTTTTAGGGTCAAGCAGTTTGGTGGTGAGGCGGCCATCATTAGTAAAAATAAGTAATCCTTCCGAGTCTTTATCGAGGCGGCCGATCGGGAAGAGTCCGGCGCGGGGCGGTTTGATTTTTTCCGTCGCGAGGCCGCGTGGTTTGTGGTAGGCGAGGGTCACGTACTCCTTCTCCGGCAAACTAATCGCGACCTCATCCAGCGCATTGACCCGATCACCGAGTTGGGCCACCCGGCCATTAATTTTAACCCGACCCTGCTTCACCAGTTCATCGGCCTCACGCCGGCTAGCGCAGCCTTGATCAGCCAAGTATTTATTGATCCGCACCCCCTCCAGTTTTTCCATAGTTGACACTCTAACATTATTTTAGTATTATGACAATCGGCGACCTGATTTGATCCTTAGCCAAGCAGCTCCCGGAGCGTGCATCACTCGGGGAGCGATCATAGCCGCCAGTCGTGGTTGCAAGCGACTGGCGGTATTTTTGTGTCTAAAATTATTTTGTGGAATACTGGCGGGGTGAAGTTACAGGTTTTACCACCATCATTTTTCAATCGCCCTGTACTCGAGGTGGCACCGGATTTGCTGGGGAAATATTTAGTCTGTGGCAATAAATCAGCTATCATTACTGAAACTGAAGCGTATGACGGCCCCGCTGATTTAGCCTCTCACGCGAGCAAAGGTAAAACCGCGCGCACGGCGGTGATGTTTGGTCCACCCGGCCGCTGGTATGTTTATTTAATTTACGGGATGTATTCGATGCTCAACATCGTCACCGGCCCGGAAAGTTATCCTGCCGCGGTCTTGATTCGAGGGGTGGAGGGGATTAATGGCCCAGGTAAATTAACCAAACAATTTGGCATTACCCGCGCTTTTAATAATCTCCCCGCCACCACCAAAACCGGTCTGTACCTAGCCGAAGCTAAAAATATCAAACATTCGATGTTCAATATTTTACAGTTACCCCGCGTCGGCGTGGAGTACGCTGGTCCAATCTGGAGCCAAAAACCCTGGCGGTTTGTGTTAGAAAGTTAAGCGAGCAACTCCTCTGCTACCGCTTTCACGTCCGCACCATCAGCTTTGCCGGAGAGATCTTTCATCAGCGCGCCGATAAATTTACCAAGCTCGGCTTTGCTGGTGACGCCGAGTTCCGCCCTTTTCGCTTCGGCGATTTTTTTGATCTCGTCGCGGCTCATCATAGTGGGCAACCACGTCTCGATAAACGCGAGCTCGGCTTGTTCGCTTTCGGCTAAGTCGGTCCGGCCCCCGGCCGCAAACTGGGCAATGGCGTCTTTGCGTTGTTTAGCCGCGCGCTTGATAACAGCGAGCGCCTCCTCGTCACTTAAGAGTTGGTCGGGTTTGTAGCCGCGGGTGACGGCCTCGTTAGTAAAAGCGGAGAGTAAGCCGCGAATGGCCGCTAATTTAGGGGCGTTTTTCTCCTTCATCGCCTCCTTCATACCGGCTTTTAATTGTTCATGGATGGTCATGGTAGGATTGTAGCATATGGCCCAAACCCCGCCAGACGAATTTGCCAGCCGCTATGCCCGGCTTAACCCGGCGCAAAAACAGGCGGTCGATACGATTGAGGGGCCAGTGATGGTGGTGGCGGGCCCCGGCACCGGCAAAACCCAGATCCTCACCTTACGCATCGCCAATATTTTGCGGCAAACCGATACACCGCCGGATACCATCTTGGCGCTCACCTTTACTAACGCCGGGGTGACCGCAATCCGCGCGCGCTTGGTTACGCTCTTGGGGAGCCGTGGTTATCGCATCCCGGTGCACACTTTTCATAGTTTTGCCAACGAGTTGATTCGTAAATATCCAGAGAAGTTCCCCCGCATCGTCGGCGCTACGGCCGCGCTCCCGATCGACCAGATCCAGATTATGGAGCAGGCGATCGAGGCGGGCGAACTCGAACTCTTGCGGCCCTATGGCGACCCCTTCCACCATCTCTTCCCGGCGCTCCAGGAGATCGAGAGATTGAAGCGCGAGGATATTTCACCCGCCAAATTAGAGGAGATTATTGTCGCCGAGACCAAGCGCTTTGAATTGATCGAGGACCTGCGGCACGAAAAAGGGCAATACGCGGGCGCGATCAAAGGCAAGTACCAGGCGCTTGCGACCCAGATCGACAAAGCCCGTGAACTCACCAAGCTGTATCGAGCTTACGAGCAAGGTTTAGCCGAGCGGCGACTGTATGACTTTGGCGACATGGTGCTTGAGGTCTTGCGCGTGCTCGAGC
>CAZMMP010000022.1:5457-9262 GCA_964567425.1 uncultured Candidatus Saccharibacteria bacterium | reverse complement strand
CGGTGAACGAGGCTCGTCCGATGGAAGAGCGCGCTCCTCGCCGCGAGATGTAATTTGAGCTCCTAGCTCACATTCCAAGAACCGCTTCTCTCACGAGGGCGGTTTTTGTTTGTCCACAGCTTGCATCGTGAGGGTCATGTGCTACCTTGAGGGGAGAGTCGCTCTTGTAAGGAGAATATCTATGCACGGGAGCCAAATCGTGTGCGCGATTGCCGCTTTGGTTCTCGTTGCACTGTATCTCATCTGGCCCACTGAAGCTCGACGCGAGTCGAGAGCAAAAAACAAATGAGCGTTGCCGGTTTTCCGTCCGCGCTCTATTTTTTTTGCCAAAAAAGTTTAAATATGTTACTCTCGAGGTTCATGTCTGCCAACCAAAACATTCGTAATGTGGCCATTATTGCCCATGTCGATCACGGGAAGACGACGCTCGTGGATGCTTTGTTGCGCCAGTCCAAAACGAAGTTAAACAAAGAGACGCTCGAGAAGGGCGACCTCATCATGGACTCCAATGATCTTGAGCGTGAGCGTGGGATTACGATTTTTTCGAAAAACGCGAGCGTTAATTGGCAGGGGACCAAGATCAATATTATTGATACGCCCGGGCATGCCGACTTTGGTGGCGAGGTGGAGCGCGTGCTCTCTATGGCCGATGGCGCGCTCCTCCTCGTCGATGCCAAAGAGGGGCCGATGCCGCAGACGCGCTTTGTGCTTAAAAAGGCGCTCGCCCGTGGTCTTAAGGTGATCGTGGTGGTTAATAAGATTGATAAGCCGGACGCCCGGATTAATTATGTGCTCGACAAAACGCTTGAACTCTTTTTAGAGCTTGGCGCCTCGGATGAGCAAGCCGAGTTCCTCGTGCTTTACGCCTCGGCCAAGCAGGGCAAGGCCGGTCGTGAGCCCAAGCTCGAGGTCATGACCGATATCACGCCGGTGTTTGAAATGATTTTGGAGCAAGTTGCGGCGCCGGCGGGTGACCCGGCGGCGCCGCTCCAGCTCCTCGTCACCACCATCTCGGGTGATGCTTTTAAAGGCCGCATCGCCACGGGTCGGGTCTACAATGGCGAGATTAAGGCTGGTCAGGAGGTGATGCATCTCAATCGCGATGGAGTGGGGAAGAAGTTTCGCTTGGTTTCGCTCATGACCTTCGATGGCTTGCAGCGCGTCGAGATCCCGGCGGCGAGCGCGGGCGATATTGTGGCTCTGGCCGGTATCCCCGAGGTCCAGATCGGCGAGACCATTGCTGACCCGGAGCACGGGGCGGCGCTCCCGGTGCTCGCCATCGAAGAGCCGACGGTCAAGGTTACTTTTATGCCTAACAATTCGCCCTTTGCCGGCCGGGAGGGCCAGTACACCACCTCGCGTCAGCTTCGCGAGCGCTTGTTTAAAGAATTGGAGAATGATATGGCGCTCCGGATCGTGGAGGTGGAAGGCGGTTGGGAGGTCTCCGGCCGCGGCGAACTCCACTTAGCGATTTTTATTGAACGGCTCCGCCGCGAGGGCTACGAGTTGCAAGTGTCGCGCCCACGGGTGATTGAAAAAGTGGTGGCGGGTCAAACGCTTGTCCCCTTTGAGCGGCTCTTTGTCGAGACGCCCGACGAGTACGCCGGCGCGGTGATCCAAAAGCTCTCGGCCCGCCACGGTCAGATGCTTGATTACCAGGTGGAGCAGGGCATTGCGTATCTCGAATTTATGATCCCGACTCGCGGGCTCTTTGGTTATCGCAACGAATTTTTAACGGATACGAAAGGTTTAGGGATTATGAACTCGAGCTTTGCCGAATACGCCGAAGATACGCAAAACTGGAAGGAACGGGAGCGGGGTTCTCTCATTGCGCACGAGGGCGGCGAGACGATTATGTACTCGCTTATGAGTCTCCAAGATCGGGGAGTACTCTTTTATGGCCCCGGGGTGGCGGTCTACAAAGGGATGGTGGTGGGCGAGCATTCCCGCCCCGGCGATCTCTCGGTCAATGTTTGTAAAGAGAAGCATTTAACTAACTTCCGCTCCAAGGGCGACGGCGGACCCGAGCATTTTGATAAACCGCACGAAATGGGCCTCGAGGACGCGCTTGAGTATATCGGCGATGACGAGCTGGTCGAAGTGACGCCCAAAAACATCCGCATTCGCAAACTGATCCTAGACGAAGCCGAGGCCAAGCGCCAAGCCCGGGGGATTAAAAGCTAAACGTCGGCTGTGCTATGATAGTCGCATGGAAAATGCGATTTTGAGTTTGCCGGAACAACTGGCCTGGGAGCCGAAGGTGGAGAATGGAGAGAAGCTCGGGAAAGCCGATAAATTCGTCGTCTCGGGGATGGGCGGGTCGCACTTGGCGGCCGGGCTTTTAAAAGTAGCTAATCCCTATCTTGATCTCCTGATCCACCGCGATTATGGTTTGCCTGCCCGCCTCGCTAGGGGTGAAGTTGCGGGCGGACCGTTGGTTATCTGCATTTCCTACTCGGGCAATACCGAGGAGACGTTAAGTGCTTTTGATGAGGCTCGCGAGCGAGGACTGAAACTCGCGGTGATTGCGAGTGGTGGCGAACTAATCGCGCGGGCGAGACAAGCTGGCGTACCCTTTATTGTAGTGCCTAAGCCAAGCCCGAGCTTTCAGCCCCGGCTCGGGCTTGGCTACATCGCCCGGGCTTTGGGGGCGCTCACGGGGGAGAAGGTGGAGGCGGTGGTTGACCCCGCCTCGCTCCGCTCGGCGGGGGACGCGCTCGCTACGCGCCTCGCCGGCCGCGTGCCGCTTATTTACAGCGCGACGGTTAATTATCCGCTTGCCTATGCTTGGAAGATTAAGTTTAACGAAACCGCCAAGTTGCCGGCTTTTGCCAACGCGCTGCCCGAGCTCTGCCACAACGAGCTTGAGAGCTGGGATCAGGCGGGCGTTGGGACTAATTTTTATGTCCTTAGTCTTGAGGATTCAGCGGATGATCCCCGGGTGACGAAGCGCTTTCAATTATTACAACAAAGTTACGAAGCCAGAGGTTTGGCGGGTGAGACGATCCAGTTTGAAGGGCACAATGTGTGGGAAAAGATTTTTGCCTCGCTCACGTTGGCCGATTGGACCACTCTTGCGTTAGCGCGCGCCACGGGAATTGATCCCGAAGCCGTGCCGACGATTGAGGAGTTTAAAACGAAGCTTAAGAGTTAAACCAGAGGGTGAGGACGAGTTCGTTGCTCTGGAGCTTGAGCTGGTGTTGGCTCGTAAATTGGAGAATGCTGGCGCTGGTAGTGCTGGCAGTACTAGGCGTAGAGCTGGCCGTGGGACTGGGAAGAGTAAAGGGTAAAGTGAGGGGAGTAGAGCTAGCGGCATCGGGTTGCAAGGCCAAGGTGCCGGAGACGCTGCCGTCTGTTCCCAAATTCCATGCCAAAGTGCCGCTGCCGCGAGCCGGGAGGGCGAGCGCGCCCAGCGCCGTGGTGCTGGCATTTGTGCTCACTAACTCAAAGGTGTAGGTCACGATGGTTTGACCTTGGAGGCCGGTTTTAAAAGCGGCAAGCCATTCGGCCGGTCCTTCGGGCGTAGCTGGAGTGGTGCTCGTGGCAATCGGAGCCGTTGGCTCGGGTAACGGCTCAAGCGTGACGAGCTGCGGTGTTTTTAATTTAAGATACGCAAACGCGCCAGCGCCAATGGCGATCAAGATCAAGATAATAATAAAGAGCCAGAGACCACCGTGAGAGCTTGCCGGAGGCAGAGGCGGGGTAGCGACGACGGGTGGTATTGGGGGTGGAGGGGGTGGGGGTGTCGCGGGAGGCGCTGGTGGTACGGACGGTTTTGGCGTAGAAGCGGTGGGAATGATCGGCA
>CAZMMP010000022.1:0-5357 GCA_964567425.1 uncultured Candidatus Saccharibacteria bacterium | reverse complement strand
TTCGAAACCGAAGGAGCTTTAGGAGAAGTCGCAACTGCGCTCGCCAGGATTGGGGGGTTGCCGGCCGCGGCAAAGCCGGCCTCGATCGCCTCGTTGGGGACTTGGTTTAAGCGTAATACTTTTTCAATCTCAACCCGAGCCTGGCCACGTTCTAACTGATATTTGATGAAGTTTTGAATTTCTTGAGGAGACATTACCGGTAGTATATCATAAGGGCACAGCAATCAATCCACTTTTTCGTCCATGTATTTACTTTTCGACATCGGCGGCACCAAACTACGACTCGCGCTCGCGCCTGACCTCGCTTCCTTCGGTGAGCCGCGAGTGCTACCAACGCCCACAAGCTTCCCCGACGCTCTTGCCGTAATGAGAGAGTTTGTGGGTAACAACAAAATCGAAGGTATTGCCGGGGGTATCGCCGGCACCTGGGACGAAGGCCGGACCAAGTTGCTCGCTTCACCTCATTTGCCGGGCTGGGTGGGAGCCTCAATTAAAGCAGAACTTGCCCAAGCGTTTAATTGCCCGGTGTATCTCGAGAATGATGCGGCCATTGTCGGCTTGGGCGAGGCCCAGGATCGGCCGGAGAAAATTATTGCCTACCTCACCATCTCCACCGGCGTCGGTGGCGCTCGGTTGGTCAATGGTAAAATTGACGCGCACGGAGTGGGCTTTGAACCCGGCCAAGCCATTCTTGATTATCATCATCCCGAGAAGCATTTTGAAGATTATGTCTCTGGTACGGCGGTTAAGCTGGCCACGGGTCAGGAACCGAAGACGATTACTGACCCCGCTTTTTGGATTGAGCTCTCTAAGATCGTCGCCATTGGTCTCCATGACTTGGCGCTTGAGTGGACGCCCGACACTATGATTATCGGCGGCAGCATGATGGGGACGCCGGGGCTAGACCTGGAGACGATTAAACAAGAGTTTGCGCTCCGCTGGGAGGCTCACACGCCGCTCCCTACCATCACTCGCGCCACCCTCGGTGACCTGGGCGGCCTCCACGGCGCGCTCGCGTTTTTAAAACAAAATTTAGACAAATAAAAACAGGCGCATCGGATTGTCTCCGACACGCCTTATTGCGTTCCGAGGCTTTTTAGAAGTGAGCCCGTGAACTGTGGTCGCGTTTCATCCGCTGGGCAATCTCGCGATCATGAATTTGTCGAGCGCGATCTAGTGCTTCCGTCGAATTTGGGTATCGCTTCAACTGAAGGCGGTAAAGGGTGGCTACCCGCCGTCCATAGGTCGCTACCAGCCAAGAAAAGTAATTGCGGGGCATAAGAATCCTTTCTAAAAAGTGGTTTGGTTAAAAGTCTCAACCGCTAGTTTCCGCCCCTAAAATACCAAGTATTGTCTTGTTTAGCAAATAAAAAAGGCGTAGCGGATTTCTCCGCTACGCCTACGGTTACCGCAACACTTTTTGTTTACTGTTGATGATGGTCCAAGTTAATTGGTTGTCTGGTCACAGAATCGTCAATGTGGAGAAGGTGGGGAGGCTGGTCACTATTGACTCGGACTCCTATGTCTACCCACGATCGACCACTTGATTTTGGGAGATACAGAGCGATGGTAACGAAAATCACTGTGTCAGTGTCCCTCTCAACCTCACCTGGACCTTCGGCGATAAATGCTACCATTCGTTCCGATCTGGCAACGACGATGGCCAGAAGATTAACGCATTCCAGTATCGTTTGCGGACCAGTTCCTCCGGTTCTTGTCGTGTAGGAAGAACAGTCTCCGCTTTTGATAAATCCTAGGCCGGCAGCCGCCACTTCTCCTGCAATCCGCAAGGCCCGTTCAACGCGCTTTTTGAGGCTGGCGTCTGCTGATCTTTCGCTCAGCCTCTTCCTCAGGCCTTTGGATAGAGTAACCGTGATTCTTTTCAACATCGTGATTCTCCTTTTCTGGAATGGCTCACTATGGCCAGTTTTTTTCAGTGACCCAGCGTCACTTTTCCATAAAGAGCTTACTAGTTATTTATCTGTTAGTCAAGTGAACGGATTTTGGGGAAGGGGAGAGGGGATTTGGGTGCCGAGTGGAGCGCTCGCCTGGCGCGGGGAGTTGCGCCTCGAGCGCAGATATTTTTTGCTGCGAAAAAATTTCCCACTTTCACGTTATCCACAGCGTCGGGCGTTACGTTTTGTTCTAAACTAATAGGGTCTTTTTCTGTGCCCTTGAGCGTTGTGACTGTATTATAAAAATTTTTAATTTTGTCCCGCCCCCTATGTCTAAAATCACTGCTAAGCCCTTGAAGAAGCCGGTCGTTGTCCGTAAAATCAAAAAGCGCGACGGTACGGTGGTGCCGTTTGATGAGTCGCGCATTGTTACCGCCGTTGGTAAGGCCATGAAGGCGGCCAATGAAGGGACGGAAAAAGATGCTACATCGGTGGCGCGGGCGGTGACGCGCGATCTGGTGGCGGCGCTCAAAAAGGCCGACAAAAATTATTTACCAGCCGTTGAAGAGATCCAAAATTTGGTGGAGAAGCAGCTCATTTTGCATAACTTGGTGAACGTGTCGAAGGCCTACATTCTCTACCGCCAACGCCGGACCGAACTGCGCCAGCAGCGCGGCGAAGTGCCTGCGGAAGTAAAGCAGTTGGCGAGCGAGAGTAAAAAATATTTCCGCAACCAGCTCTCCGAATTTGTTTATTACACTACCTACTCCCGCTGGTTGCCTGAGAAGGGGCGCCGCGAGACCTGGCTTGAGACGATCGATCGCTACCTCGGCTTTATGCGCGACAACTTAGGCGACAAATTGTCTGAAGCAGAGTATGGGGAGATCAGAGAGTACATGCTTCATATGCGCGCGATGGGCTCGATGCGTCTCCTGTGGAGCGCGGGCAAAGCGGCTAAAAAAAGTAATATTGCCGGCTACAACTGCGCCTTCATTGCTCCGTCAAAATGGCAGGATTTTGCCGAGATTATGTTTATCTTGATGAACGGCACGGGGATCGGCTTTTCGGTGGAGCATCAAACGGTAGAGCAGCTGCCGATGATTAAAAAGCAAACCGGTGAAGCGCCGCTTAAATTTACCATTCCCGATAGTCGGGAGGGGTGGTGCGATGCCTTTGCCATTGGCCTAAAGACCTGGGCTGAAGGCAAAGATATTGTGTATGACTACTCGCAAATTCGACCCCAGGGCGCGCGCTTGGCCACGATGGGTGGGCGCGCTTCTGGTCCGGCGCCGCTGAAGTCCTTGTTGGATTTTACGCGCGAGCGGATGCTCGCGCGCCAGGGGCGTCGGCTCTCGACGGTGGACGCGCACGATATTATCTGCAAAACCGGCGAGGTGATCGTGGCCGGTGGGGTGCGCCGCGCCGCCTTGATCTCGCTTTCCGATCTAGATGACCAGGGGATGCGCGAGGCCAAAAACGGCCAGTTTTGGAACACACAGCCGCAACGGGCGATGGCTAACAACTCTTCAATTTATAACGAAAAGCCGTCAGTGCCCGAGTTTCTTGATGAGTGGGTTAACTTGGTGAAGTCGGGCACTGGTGAGCGCGGTATCTTTAACCGCGGTCAGCTCAAGAGCCAGCTCCCGGCGCGTCGCTGGAAGATCTTCCAAAAAGGGGTTGATACCGCCGGCACCAATCCGTGCGGCGAGATCGTGCTGCAATCCAAGCAATTTTGTAATCTTTCGGAGGTGGTCGCTCGGCCTGATGACACCGAAGAGAGTTTGCTCGAGAAGGTGCGGATCGCCACGATTCTCGGTACCTATCAGGCAACCTTGACCCACTTCCCCTATCTTTCAAAAGAATGGCGGCAGAATTGCGAGGAAGAGGCTCTGCTCGGAGTCTCGGTCACGGGCCAGTGGGATCTCAAGCCCTCGCTCCGTAATGCCCAAACCTTCCGCAAAATGCGCGAGGTCGCGATTGAGACTAATCGCAAGTATGCGGCTCGGTTCGGGATCAATCCCTCCACCTGCATTACCACCACCAAACCCTCGGGCAATGGCTCGCAACTCTTCGATTCTTCCTCGGGGCTCCATCCGCGCCACGCGCCGTATTATATCCGCCGCGTCCGGATCGAGAACCATAATCCATTGTTTAAGATGCTCCGGGAGATGGGCGTGCCGCATCACCCCGAGGTGGGTCAAACGGCCGAGAGTGCCACTACCTTCGTCCTCGAGTTCCCGGTCGCTGCTCCTAAGGGTTCGGTCTACAAAGATGACTTAACGGCGATTCAACAGCTCGAGTATTGGAAGCTCTTGAAAGAAAATTACACCGAGCACAATCCCTCCGCCACAATTTCAGTGAGTGATGACGAATGGCTTGAGGTCGCTAACTGGGTCTACGCCAACTGGGATTTGGTTGGCGGGCTCTCCTTCCTCCCGCGCTCCAATCACGTTTACCGTCTGGCGCCGTACGAAGCGATTACTAAAGAACACTACGAGGAATTGGTGAAAAATTTCCCAGTGATTGATTTCTCGAAGATTGTCCTGTTCGAGTTCGACGACGAGACAAAGGGTTCTAAAGAACTGGCGTGTGTCTCGGGTACCTGCGAGGTTGATGTGGTAGGGAGTGCGGTAACGGATGAAAAGGCCAAGGCGTAAAATTGTTGCGCTTCGCTTGGTATGCGATAATCAGGAGACCATGAAAGACAGTCGTCTGATTTTGGTTTTACTTTTCTTTTCCTTCCTCTTTTTCCCTTCTATTTCTCTCGCTACACCTGCCCTCACCACTCGCTTCACCGGCACCGACCAGGGTCCTCACGTCACTCAACTCCAGCAAATGCTAAGCCAGGGCGGTTTCTATAAAACCACGCCCACTGGTAACTACGACCAAGCTACCAAGGAGGCGGTCGCGCTCTTTCAACACCAGTACAACATTCCTATCACTCCCGAAACCGAAGGTTTTGCTGGTCCGAGCACTCGTGCCAAACTAAACGAGTTGTACGCTACCGCTCCGGCGGCAGTAGCCCCCATTCTACAAAACCCCTCGAGCGAAGAAGGACCCACTCTCACTCAACTTCGCTCTCAACTCGTCTCATTACTCACTCAACTGCTTTCGCTACTTCAGGGCCAGTTGGCGGCGCTGACTGGAGAGTCGGTAGCGACGAGTACGCCGAAATTGACCACTACCACGAGCGAGACGGTTACGACCCAGTCGAGCGCGCCGCCGGTGACGACAACGCCGACCGCGCCTACCGCTCCCGGCAGTTGCGGCGCCATTTCCCAGTACGGCATTACCTGGACTTTTGATAAACCATATCCCTGCGGCAATTTCGTGAACGGCGATTGGTGGGTGGCGGGGCCGGTGACGGTCGTTTCAGTCTCTCCGGGCTGGGACGGGATAAAGAACGGATCGATGTTGGATCCGCTATTGCCGGATAATCTCGGTTCGCAAGGGTACGATTCC
>CAZMMP010000021.1:0-9300 GCA_964567425.1 uncultured Candidatus Saccharibacteria bacterium | reverse complement strand
CGACACATCGCAAGCATGGCTTCAGAGGCATCCAAACAAACCACTTCCAGTCCTTTATTTTTGAGCAATAAGCCATCGCGGCCCGGTCCTGATCCTAAATCTAAGATCCTCTCTCCCTTCAATGATTCGGCAAAACGATTGATGACAGCAGCAGGAAAACGCTTCCAAAAATCAACTGTCTCCTGGTCGTACTCTGCGGCCAAAGCATTATAGGTGGCAATAGTTATTTCATCCATTTATTTTCGCGCAAACAGCGGCTCGTCGGGCATTTCATGATCTTTTATTAATTGCATAATTTTTGCTGAAGTCTTTGGCATAAATGGTTCTAGCCAATAACCAATTTTATACAGACGAGATATTGCTACTAAGATTAATTCCGTACCTAGTTTTGGGTCAGTTTTTATTTTTTTAAATGGCTCTGTTTGTTGGATAAACAAATCAATATCAGAGATTTCTTGCCAAACTGCATCAAGCGCTTTATTTATTTCAAAATTTTCTAAGTAAAGATCATAGGGGCGAAGCAGAGAAAATGATTTTTTCTCTGTGTCTACTGGCAAATAAGTTTGAGCGAGCTTCATCACCCGACTAACGAGATTGCCTAAGCCGTTGGCCAAATTGGCGTTATAGGCCTCTTTAAATTTCTCAAGCGTAATGTCGCTATCTTCGGAGGGATGAACGTGCCGGAGGAGATAATACCGCACCGCTTCGGCACCATATTCTTTAATCAGATCGAAGGGGTTAATAACATTCCCCAAGCTCTTACTCATCTTCTGCCCGCCGCTGGTTACGTAACCGTGCACCACAAGCGTCGTGGGCAAAGCGAGGCCGGCCGAGAGCAGAAGCGCCGGCCAATAAAGCGCATGGAAACGCGTGATCCCCTTGCCGATGACATGAAGCCGCTCGTTCCCCCGTTGCCAAAACTTCTTAAACTGCTCGCTATCATCAGCGTAACCGAGGGCATTAATATAATTGGAGAGCGCGTCATACCAAACATACATTACCTGACTGTTATCGCCCGGCACGCTGATCCCCCATTCACCGGCCCGAGCTCGCGAACGCGAAATACTAAAATCCTCCAAGCCGCGCTCGATAAACGCGAGCATCTCGTTTTTGCGGGAACTGGGGTGAATTCGGAGTTGATCAGAACTAATAAGCTCTTTAAGTTGCTGTTCATACTGGGAGAGGCGAAAAAAATAATTTTCTTCCTCCACCACTTCCAGCTCGCGGTCGGGATGCTCGACACAGCGACCATTTACCAATTCAGCTTCGGTCTTAAACTCCTCACAACCAACGCAATATAAACCGCGATACGCTTTTTTATAAATATCGTGACTCGTCGCCTGCCAGAGCTTTTCGGCTCCTTGCCAATGGAGCGGGTCAGCTGAAGTGCGGATAAAATAATCGGAGGAAATCTCGAGCTCTCGACCAAGCTCTTGAAATTCTTGGGCGTGGCGGGCGACGAACTGCGCTACCGGCTCTCCAGCCGAAGCGGCCGCTTGGACGTTTTTTAAGCCGTTTTCGTCGGTACCGTTAACAAAAAAAACTTCCTCCCCCGCGAGTCGGCGGGAACGCGCCAAAGCATCGGCATGCACCAACTCCATCGCAAACCCCACGTGAGGCTGCGAATTAACGTACGGGATCGCGGTTGAGATAAAGCAGGTCTTAGACATGAGCCAGCCGTTCGGGATGTTTACGCTTCTCCCAGTCGCTCGCCAGTTCCATGAGCACGGCCGCGGCCGGGACAGCGAGGATCAAGCCCATAAAGCCAGCGAGCTTAGCGCCAACCAACAGTGAAAGGATGACGACCAGGGGCGGGACGCCGACCATCTTAGTCACTACGAGCGGATAAATTAAGTGATTCTCAAATTGTTGAATGATAATGTAAAAACCGACCACGAGAAGGCCGAGCGTCACGCTGTGAGAGAAGCCGAGTAAAGCCGCCGGCACCGCCGCGAGCACCGGACCGAAGAATGGAATCAGCTCAAACACGGCCGCGAGCAGCGCCAGCACGAGCGCATAGGGCACTTGGAAGAGACTTAAACCCAGAAAGACGAGCACACCGATGATGACGCCAAGCAACAGCTGGCCTTGCATCCAATAGCCGATCTTCTGCCGCGAGCGACGCCAGAGATTAAGCACATATTGCTCTTGCGATACCGGGGTAATAAGCCGAAGAAAGCTCTCGAGTCCATTTGGCTGCACCGAGAGGTAAAACGAGATAACCACTACCAAGATAAAACTAAAGAAGCCACCGAAAACAAAACTGGTGGTTTGAATAAAACTTTTGGGTACGCTGACCAAGCTCGCCTGTAATGCGCTAAACACTTGTGTGAGCGAAACACCCCCCAACTCAATCCCGAGCAAGGGTGTTTTGGCACTTAAAAATTCGGGAATACTCCCGAGCACATCTGGCAACGTCCCCGCCAGCGCACTTAAATCTGAAATAAGAGGGAAGAGGAAAAACGGCAACAGTACCAAGAGTACGCCGAAGGTAAGGAGATAAATTAAAATAACGGCGGGGGCACGCGGTAAACGAACTCGCTTGAACCACCCTACGACTGGCTCCACGGCCGAGGCGATGACCACCGACACAAAGATGACCAGCACCAAATCGCGCACCAGATAAAGGGCGGTTAATAAGAGTAGTAACAGGACGGTTTTGAGGACAAGGTCAAATTTCACCATTTCAGTGTACTATAGCGTTAGCGCCCCAACAATGGCCGCCTGGTCGGCAGCCGGCCCGACCAAAGCCAGATTAAGACGCTCGCCGGTAAAGAGCTCCCGAGCCAGCTCCCTAATGTCTCGACTGGTAACCGCGCGGATTTTTTTGATAATCTGCTCGGGACTAGTAAGCTTCCCTTCCAAAATTTCTCCTTCGGCATAAAAACTGCCTAGCTGGGCCGTGGTCTCTAGCCCCAAGAGCAGCTGGCCCGCGAGCGACTGCTTCACACGATCGAGCTCGGGACTCGGAACGAGCGTATGGCAGAGTTTAGCGCATTCTTCAAGAGCCACTTGGACAACCTCGAGCACTCGGCGATTATCGGCTCCTACCGCCACCTCGAGCACCCCATGATCGGTGTAAGCATTGTTCGTGGCGCGCACGTAATAGGCGGCTCCTAGCTCATCACGAATCCGACGAAAGAGGCGCGAGCTCATCCCCCCGCCCAAAATCGCCGCCAAGACTTCAGCCGCATCATGGCGCTCATCATTTGCCGCCACTCCCCGCCACCCAAGCACGAAGTGGCTCTGGTCAGAGGATTTAAGCCGATGAATAAAACCCGGCGCAGCTTGTTGTTCGATCACCGCTGGTTTGCCGGGCTTTGATCCCCGCTTTGTCTCACCAAATAAATTTTTAATACGACGCAGGAGCGGCGCCGATGTAAAATTGCCGGCGACCGTCACAATAGTAGCCGGAGCCACATAGTGGCTAGCATGATAGTCCACAAGCGCGGCCCGGCCAAAACTTTGCACCGTTTCCTTACTGCCAATAATGGGACGCCCAGCCGGCGTGTTGCCATAGACCAAACCCATAAACAGCTCCCCCACTAACCGATGTGGCAAATCTTCATACATATTAATCTCTTCAATCACGACCCCACGCTCTTTGGCAATTTCCCCCTCTGGGAAGCTGGGTCGTAAATACATCTCGGCCAGCAATTCGAGCGCCTCGAGCGCTTGAGTGGGAGCGACGCTGGCATAGTAGCCCGTTGATTCGTGCGAGGTAAAAGCGTTGTAATGAGCGCCGAGCGAATCAAAAGCGGCAAAGAGATCGCTCGGGCGGCGATATTTTTTCGTCCCCTTAAAACACATATGCTCGAGAAAGTGGGAGAGGCCGCTCTCGGCCGCGGTCTCATATTTAGAACCAGTTTCGGCTGTGACTAAGATCGTGACCGCCCGCGCTTCGGCGCGCGGAGCCAAGATCACCCGCACTCCATTTGGCAATAGCTGTTTACTGACTTCGAGATCGCGCATGCGGCCCAGCCTAGCATAAAAAATGAAAGAATTAAAAACAGCGTGGTCTCGTCTTGAGACTCACGCTGTTTCAATGCTTTTCCCCCACTGGGTCACTGATCCTCCCGCTCTCCCGCACGCTCCAGAAACTCCTGCGCTTGCCGTACGGCCGGACTGACAGGCTGCTGTTCGGCCAATTCCTTCAACTCATCAAGCGTACCTGGGAATGTTGCCATGGGAAACTCCTTTATTTATTTTCCCATTCACTAGAGCTAAATTGGGAAGCCCGCGCTAACCAATCTGCTCTTACTGCCACTAGTTTATCATGATAACGCACATCTTGTCAAGTTCCTCCCTTGTTTTACCCCCGAATGCTAAAGCATGGCTCTAAATAAGGCTTTTTTGGATGTTGGTGATGGCTTCCGGGATAGAGAGGCGGATTTGCTCCCCCGTATCGCGGTGGCGCAGAGTAACAGTGTCTTTAAGCTCTGGTTTTTCGCCTAAAGTATCAAAATCAACAGTGACGCAGAACGGGGTGCCGATCTCATCCTGGCGACGATAACGTTTGCCGATATTGCCATTATCGTCAAACACCGCTTTCAGCTGCCAGCTTTCAACTTTCAGCTTCTCATACACTTCATGGGCTTTAGCGACGAGCTCGGATTTATTTTTAAGGAGCGGGAAGACGGCAACCGTCACGGGCGCCACCTTAGGATCGAGCTTGAGATAGGTCCGCGGCTCACCGCCGAGCTCATCCTCGGTATAGGCGCTCGCGAGCACGGCAAGCAAGGTGCGCCCCACGCCAAAAGAGGGTTCGATCACGTGCGGTAGGAGCTTCTCCCCGCTCGCCTCATCAAGGTACTCGAGTTTTTGGCCCGAGCCTTGCTGGTGCGCCACCAAGTCAAAGTCGGTACGATAGGCCAAGCCCCAGAGCTCTTTGCGACCAAATGGATACTCAAACTCAAAGTCAATCGTCCGCTTAGAGTAATGCGCTCGATCTTCGGGCACAACCTCTAGCTCGTGGAGCAAGTGAGTGGGGAGACCGATGGCCGCGGCAAAAGCGTGCATCCCCGCGCGCCACTCTTCAAACGCCACCTCCCACTCCCCGGGCCGAACAAAGTATTCGATCTCCATCTGCTCGAGCTCGCGGACCCGGAAGAGAAAGTCGCGCGGCGCGATCTCGTTGCGAAAGGCTTTGCCGATTTGCGCTAACCCAAAGGGCAGCTTGGGGTGGAAGCTATCAACCACATTTTTAAAATTAACAAACATCCCGCCGGCCGTTTCGGGACGAAGGTAAGAGATCGAGCCCTCATCTTCCGTGGGCCCAATATGGGTCTTAAACATCATATTAAACTGCCGCGACTCGCCGAGCGCACCACCACAATCAGGGCAAGCCGTAGCGCCACTCAAGTGATCGGCCCGAAAGCGGTGCTGGCACTTTTTACATTCCACCAGCGGGTCACTAAAACCACTCACGTGACCGCTCGCCTCCCAGACTTTGGGGTTCATCAAAATCGCCGCGTCAATGCCATACATATTCTCCCGCGAACTCACAAACATTCGCCACCAGAGATTCTCAAGATTCTTTTTAAGCGCCACCCCGAGCGGACCATAATCGTAGGCACCAGCCAAGCCACCATAAATTTCCGAGCCGGGGTAGATAAAGCCTCGCCGTTTGGCGAGGGAAACTAATTTTTCCATAGTGAGGTCAGCCATACGGGCTCTAGTCTACTCCACAACCTTCTCTTCGCCAAGGGTAAAGCCAGGATCATTGGACAGCGCCGTCGTCAGCCCTTGGCGCAGCTCGCCCTTAATCGCACTCTTAGTAAAACTGTCGGTAGCGCTAAAGGCCGGGGCGGAAAGCAAACGGGGCACATCGCCCACCTGACTCTTTTCAGGCTTCAACGCCACCTGAAAGGTCACCTCGCGCGCCGGGAGCGCCGTGCCGATACCAGCAGTCACCCGACCCAAATTCCAAATCACCTCTCCGCCGCCGCCGGGACTCGCCACAAACTCAAGCGGCTCGGCTGTTGGCGTTTGCGTCCCAACCCAGTCAACGTAAGGCGGCATCGTGGCTTGCACTCGTGCTTCCGTTAGGTCGCTGGATGAGTTTAAGAGTGACCACACGATGTTGTAGGTGGTGCGCTGACCCGCTTTGGGAGGTAACGGGCCAGTAGTAGGCAACGAACCGCCGTGATGGAGCGCCTTAGCCGTTAACTGTACCACTGAATTATACTTAACCGTACCCACCACATGCGCCTCAACGGGCTGGCGCTTGCCTTCAGCGCCCGCTACCACCCGCATCCCTTTAAGCGTTGCCGTCACTCCAATTTCTGGATTACGAACTGTTTGATTATCAGTCGCTAAGAGTGAGCTCCCCGTAAAACTAAAAGTGACGGAACCAGTGTCCCCAGCTTTAATCGTCGCCAAATCACCCTTACTCGCCTTATTCCACAAAATCGAATTAGCGCTTGATTGATAAAAACCATCTTTAACAGTGACAGAACTTTGATCTAAAACCGGACTTTCAAACGCAGCCGTAATTTGGACATCTTCCACATCGTCGGGTAAATTGTTCGTCCACGAAAGCGTCGCCTTAACCGGATCTCGCGCTTCCCCTACCGAGCTGCCACTAGTATCTCCATTGAGCGACAACGCTAAATCAACATCTGAACGATGCAGCGTGAGCGCGGCTAGGTCTGAATCATACAACACCCCTAAACTGTCTTGGGCGGGAGTATACCCCGTACCAACTTCAACGCGGAAAGCCTTTTCTTCATTATCTTGGCCGGTGATCGCGCCGGTAATCGCCAGCTTAGTGACTGCTCCCGGCTTAAGCGAAGGCAATTGCCAAACATTGGTCCCGCTCGTGGGGGCAGGGTCAGCCGAAGTAAATTGAAAACCCGCTGGATAATGGACTACGATTACCGGTTTCGTGAGGGGTGCCCGCGCATCAGCGGAGACCTCAAGCTCAGTGACAAACGATTGGCCCACCGTGATTTCATCCGGCACCGTCACTGTCACTGTCACTGGCGCATCGGTGACAGTGACAGGGTAGCTGGTAGTTTTGCTAAAGATTGCATTTGAATCATTTAAGCGATACTCCACCGCAAAGGAAAGTTGGACACTACTATTAGCTCCGCCAAAAATCAACGCGCTGACTGATTGTTTGCGCGTATCCCCCGCTTTAATCGTCCCAAGATCAAACTTTTCTCGCGTGAGCTCGGCCGAGGGATCAACACTTGAGCGCGTACCCGGCGGGTACTCCACGGTAAGGCCAACGAGTTGAATCGGAGTGTTGTTTTGATTGGTGAGCGCAAATTGAAACGTCGCCTCCTCTCCCGCCTTAACGGTTTTAGGACCCGTGATCTCGACCGCCACGTTCCCGCTCTTGATTAAATTTTCGCCATGCCACAGCACCCACGCGGCCAATCCGCTCATGGCCACAAAAAAGAGTGCTGCCACAATTAAGGTTTTATGTAATAACGACATGGGGGTGCGGGGCGAGGGCGAACGCGACTCGGGAGTCAGCCAGCCCGTCGGAGTAACCGAGGGCGGCGGCGGTAATTCAGACCGCTTAACACCCGGAGTGCGATTTTGCCACCGGTTTAAACTGCTTTTCAGTTGATCCAGCGGATCGCGCTCCTCCACAGTGGTCCCAGTATAGCATAGCTGCCTTAGAGGTGGCTGTGGGTGAGCGCTTGGTTAATGTCGCGGATTAGCTCCTCGAGCGCCAAAGGAGCACCGTCTCGACCAAGACGCATGGGTCCGGCAATATAGCCGAGCGCATGGAGCAAGCGCCAAATGAGCACCACTTCAGTCGTCTCTAGTTCGACTGATTCGAGCGCGGTTGTACTCAACCGCGCAAAGGCCTGATCTACCTCGGCAAATACTGCCAGGTTCCCCTCCGCCTCGGGGAGAAAGCGGCGCAACAAACTGCTGATCCGCGCGGCTAAAAGCCGCGCGGCCGGTGCCGCCGCGAGCGCGGCGTAACGCCCGCTCGCGGCGGCACCGGTCAGCAACCAACTATCACGCCCTCGTACCAACGACACCTCGGCATGGCCAAAAAGGGGTAAATGGCCGCGTAATTTGCTCCCTCCCAGCCGCACCCCTTGCGCGCGCACCGTTACCAATCCGAGCGTGGGAGTTAAGATAAAATACCAGCGATTCGCCTCGCCGAAGTTGTGGCCACCCAGCACAATCCCTTCGGTAGTGTAAATCTCGTGCGCCATCAGTCGACAAACTCAAAACCACTCGCCCGCACCGCCTTCTTGAGTTCCGCCTCATATTTTTGAGCTAAGGCTTGTTTAGCCCTGAGCACCGGCACTACCGCCAATTCCTGTGGCGTCAAACCTTGCCCCTTGCGCCAGTCTTGCAGCTCGCGCATCAATTCGCGCAACTCGCCCTTCTCTTTCAACTCATCGGTCAAAGTAGTGTCGAGCGCCACCATCTCTCCTAGCTTTACCTCCTCCACATTAACTTCGTCTTTGATCAAGGCTAGATACTCGTCCGGCAAATCTTCGTCGATCGTAAAGCTGGCGAGCGGCTGGCGCACCTTGACGTTCGCTTTCGCCCGCAGTTCAAGCCCTGCCGAAACAAGCTCTCGCGCCCGCCGCATTGCTTCGACAATTTCCCTATCCATCAGACTTGCCTTCGGCCAGGCGCTTAGGTGCACACTTTCGGCGTCGCTTTCCGATTTCACGTGCTGCCAAATTTCCTCGGCGACGAAGGGCATGAACGGCGCCATTACTTGAGCTAACGTTTGTAAAACCCAGCGGGTGGTCGTCGCGGCTTGTTCGCGCTCGACCGCGTCATCAGACTTAAACCGATCGCGCGAGCGGCGGAGATACCACTGCGAGAGATCACTGATAAAGTCGCGAATGGCTCGCGCTGGCTCCAGCAATGAATAATCATCCAAGCCTTGCGTCGTGATCTCAATCAGTTGATTCAGCCGCGCTACAACCCAACGATCGAGCACATTAGATGAATCGGCCGAAGCTGGTACGGCGCGGTCGGCGTAGGTCGTGTAAAACGAGGCCACATTGGTCAGCAGATTCAATACTTTTTTGACCGCTTCGTCCACCGTCTTCTCATCAAAATTCTTCGATTCGCCCGGCTGATTGACCGCGTACATCCAAAACCGCAAAGCGTCGGCACCATATTTATCAAGCATCGCTCCGGGCTCCACGATATTGCCCAAACTTTTGCTCATCTTCTTCCCGGCGGCATCAAGGATGTGGCCAAGGCAGATGACGTTGTTGTAAACGCGCCCCTCGCCCATAAGCACGCCGATGGCGTGGAGGGTGTAGAACCAGCCGCGCGTTTGATCAATCGCTTCGGCGATGAAGT
>CAZMMP010000020.1:0-9617 GCA_964567425.1 uncultured Candidatus Saccharibacteria bacterium | reverse complement strand
ACCAAGGAACTACTAAAAAGGTATTAACTGTGTGTAGTGCTGGTCTTTTAAGGTATCTTCTTTCAAAATCGAGGCCATATCGGCGGTGGAGAAACGCCGGCAACTCTCAAACGTCCGCCCAGCCAAGTGCAAAAGCATGGTGGTGTGAGGCGTGAGATAGCGTTTAGCGCCGGTTAAAAAGAGGATGATCCCGGCCGAATCAACGTCGCCCGAACCGACCGTTTGGAGTTTAGGGCGATACACATTTTTCATCAGATCATAAAAGCTCATCGCCACGCCCGTTGGTCCTCCGGGCGAAGTCACCATCAGTGTGATCGGCTCATTCTGATTCTCCCGCAGCAACTCTTTGATCGTGCCGGTAATCCGGCTGTAGGACTCATTGGTTACGCCTCCCATCCAGTGAAGCGTGCGCTCGAGGGCGAAGCGCGGGGCACGAGCGGGACGAAGGCTAACTTTAGATTGAACGAACGGTGATGGCGTGAGCACAGCATAAAAAGAACTGTTTGGTAAATTCGACGGACCAAAATAATTAATTTGATCTTCATGCCCCACAGTTTAAAAAAACTGACTCCCCTCCCACAAGCTGGACCTTGTGTCATAACGTGAAGAAAGGGTGAATTAAAAAACCCCGAGCGTAATGCTAGGGGTTCCATTGTTTACGTTTTGGAATACGTTTCGGCGAAAGTGCTGAAAGGACTAAGGTCAAAGTGTCCAAGTTCAGTTTAGGACACAGTGACCGAGTCCACAGCGCTACTTGCGCACACAGCCGCAGGGTTGTCGCCGCTCCAGTCGTTGCCGAGCCAGAGGTAGTGCCAGTACCACCTGCTGCCGCTCCAGCACAGGTAACGGACGTAGAGGCGGCCGTCAGAGTTGCGGTAGATGGTGCCCCAGAAGAAGATAGCCTTGCCCTTCCACTCCTCGGGGATGAGCTCGGGGTGCTTCAAGAGGAAGTCCAGCACGTTGGCGTTCAAGACCTTCTGGTCTTTGAGCGCTTGGCGCAGGTCGTTGCCTCCGATGCACTTGCCGTTCTGCTGTCCCTTGTCGAGGTACAGGCCGATGAGCGACTCCGTCCATTTGACGATGCCGCCCTTCTGGTGCCCCTCCACCTTCCAACCTTCGGGGACGAAGGGGTCGGCGTCGCAGTCGATGACGTGGTTGGCTTCCTTCGCCTCCCACGTGCCCTTGAGAACGTTGCGCACCCAAGCGAGGTTGTCCCCCGTCGAGAGTCGCTTGACCAGTGCGGCATCCCAGCCACCCACTCGGTTCATCGCCATCTCAAGCTCGTGCGCCTGACCGACACTCATTGCGAAGTCGTTAGCCATAGCTAACTTCTCCTTTCTGTTGTGAGACTTGTTCCATACGGAACTTGTCTCGTTCCTTGTTTGCGGCTTAGCACAGTGCTTCGCCACAGCAGAGAATAGCCCACGGTTGAGCCACTTTCTGCTGTAGCGAAATGCAAGTTTTACATCAAAGAACCTACCTATAATTCTACACTTGTTCTGTATTTTGTCAATATACTCCAAAAACGGCCTAGATTCTGAACTTTTCTTTGATGATGCCAGTCGGGGCCGTGACGGGAGTATGGGCGACCTCGGTGTAAGAGCCGTCCTCGTTTTTGCGCTCAATCTTAGCTAAGTAATTCCCCGGTGGGACTAGACAGTAATAGCGGCCAAACTGGTCAGCCACCGCATGGCCGATCTCGGTAGCGCCATCAGCAGAAAAAACTCGAACAATCACAAACGGCGCAGGGGTTTTACTTTTTTGCTCCACAACCATCCCCGCTAAGTCGGAGTGATGCATCACCGATTGCACGATACCGATCGCAATATAGAGGAGCGCAATCGCGATATTAACCGGTTGCCGCGAGATGAACGGCAAGATAATCGAAGCGCAAAACCCGACGATAAAAAACCAAGAAATGAGCCGCCCCTGGAGGGCGCTGATCCGCGCATAAAAGCGGAGCAGCTTGCGATCCTTTTTAGCAAACTCGTTCCAATCAAAGGCGAGCGGATCGAGCGGGATGTTGTGGAGCACCAACCCTTGTTCATCTACCGTGATCGGACCGCCGAAATACAAATCAGAGTAAAGCACGTCGCTTTCAAGCCCGAGCAAGCGCTTGGAGGGAAAGTGGTAATGCGTGCGCTCCACTTTAAGGGTATACGTCCCCGGCGGGACCAAAAAACCATAACGACCATCGATACTCGTGATCGTTGAGGCGAGCTCGCGTCCCGTCTCATCAAAGAGCGAAACGTAGGCCGGGTCAAGCGGCCGTTTGGTAACGCTGTCATAGACCACGCCCCAGGCCCGCGGCTGTTTGTGAAGGCCAAGGAAGGAGGCGACCGTCACCCAAATGCGGATGAACGAGAGATAAAAATCGGGCCCCATCACGACCACCAAATTAAGCAATCCGGCGAGCAAGCCGCCTTTGGCAAGCAATCCGGAGTCAACAATCTCGGGACCAGGGACCATACAGCTCGTTAGCGACTACAGAGAAGTAACCCCATCAAAATGTTCTTCGGCCGCAAGAGCATCGGCCTTGCTCGCATGTACCGTGCCATCCTTATGCTCGGGCGGCGCGTAAATCGTGTAGAGCTTAAGTTCAGCGCTGCCTGTATTTATCACATTATGATTAACGCCCGCAGGTACTACGACAGCACTACCATCAGTGACCGCATGCTCCTTTCCATCGAGCACCACCCTACCCTCCCCGCGCTCAAAACGGAAAAATTGATCGAGCTCGTGCACTTCAGCCCCGATATCTTCGCCCGGCTTTAGGCTCATCAGCACCACCTGACAATGCTGGGCCGTAAATACCACTTTGCGAAAGTTATCATTCGCTAACGTCTCTGCTTCGATATTTGCAACGTAGGTCTTCATAGGAAGTAGTATAGCACACGGCCGCGCTAGATAAAGTTTTAGCGGATGCGATATACTAAAGTTGATGAAAAAAGTTTTACTAACGCTCGCTCTCCTTGCTTTTGCTTTACCAGCCCGCGCGGCGATTACCGGTTTTGAGATCTCGGGCTGGATCCCGTACTGGAAGATTAGCGATGGCACCCGCGACGCCAAGCGGCACTTGAGCGAGCTTACCGAAATTAACCCCTTCGGCTACTCCGTTAAACAAGACGGGAGCTTAAACGACCTGGCGAATATCAAAAAGAGCGACTGGAAAAATCTTTTTAGTGCCGCCAAAAAGAAGAATGTCAAAATCGTGCCGACGGTGATGTGGAGCGACGCCCCGGCAATGGAAAAAATTTTGAACAACGCGGACACTCGGGCCGCGCACGTTAAAGCGGTAGCCGAGATGGTGAAGGAGGGCAAATACCCGGGCGTCGACATTGATTACGAGGGTAAAACGGCGGCAACTAAGGACGGCTTCTCGGCTTTTCTACGAGAATTAAAAAGTGCCTTAGGAACTAAAACTCTAAGCTGCACCATTGAGCCGCGCACGCCGCGCGACTCGCTCTATGACGTGGTGCCGACCACTCCCCCGCAATATTCAAATGATTATTCGGCGATTGCCGCTGCCTGCGATCGCGTTATTATTATGGCCTACGACCAGCGCCGCGCCGATCTTAAACTAAACACGGCGAATAAAAAAGTGCCGTATGTACCGGTGGCCGACGTGGCCTGGGTGCGCAAAGTAATGACGCTCGCGCTCGAGAGCATCCCGGTCGGCAAGCTCTCGCTTGGCATCCCGACCTACGGGCAAGAGTATCAAGTCACCACGTACCCGAGCGGCTATCAGGAGTACGTACGTGTCGGCTCACGCAACCCGGATGAAGCGTTAAAAATCGCCAAGCAATATAAAGTTAAGCCCGTCCGCCAACCTTCCGGCGAGCTCGGCTTTACGTATATACCAAAAGATTCGCCGAAAAATCCGCCCAATCTCCCGGCCGGCACCAAAGTCGTCAACTTCGTCACCTGGAGCGACGCCGACGCCGTGGAGCAAAAAGTTACCCTGGCCCAACAACTAAACCTCCGCGGCGTGGCGCTCTTTAAAATCGACGGCGGCGAGGATCAGAGTTTGTGGAATAATTTTTAATAAAAAAATCCCCCGGCTTTTTAGGGTCGAGGGATTGAAGAGGTAGGAGACTTGGGTTCAGATTGTCAGTGCGCCTGCCCGCCTTCTTGGCGGGGAACCACCACACGATGGCGATCCTTGGCGTACCAGACGCGGTCGTGCGAGAAGCGGTCGACGTCCACATCGAGCTGACCATCGTCGTACACGCTCACACGGGCAACGAAGAAATCGTTATTCGCCTCGAACAGGAAGAAGTTGGCCCAGCCTTCGGTGCGCAGTTGACCACGGTGTTCCAGACAGAAAGCGATGATCTGATGTTGAGTCCAACAGGGTTGCTTTATATCTGAATTGAGCGAGGGGAAGAATTGGTTAAATCTTCCCTCCCACACCAATTCGTGGACATCCGCCTGTACTGTCGAGGTCGCCTTGCTTGGTACATCCAAACCCCAGTTCTTGAAGTCGCCATCAATGCCCCATTTGAAGACATCGGTGGCTTGGGCAATGGTACGCGTGCCATCGCAGGCGGGGATGGTAAGCGGGGCAGTAGTGAGAAGGCGGAGGTAGGGGATGGGGGCCGTCACGATAGTAGCCGATTCAGTTTCTTCAACTGGTGAACACCCAAACATAGCTCGCAGTTGATGCGTCAAGGTCTTGGCCGAGCAACCGTTCCACTGGGCCAAAATATCAGGATCAATGTCCCGCGGGAAATGCATCTGCACTCTCTGTGTCAACTCCAACTCGATCGGGCTTAAGGCCTTATTGCTCATATAGCAATCCTTCCTTTCGCTTTAGCCTGTTCCTCCGTCGACATCAGTCGACCGTCTCATCAAGGAACTTCTGCTTTTATTACTACTATATATACTTATTAAAGTCAATACTCGCTCTTGCTGTGCTTCGGTTACAATTAAGGTGATGAAAGGCACTCCTCTCACTTACGATCAGCTCATCAATCAACACTTGCGGATTCTTGAGGGTCTGCAGTATCACTCGGGATTGTTCGCGGCGTCGTCACATCAGGTAGGAACTGGGTATGATAAGGCGTGGTTGCGGGATAATTTTTATGAGTGCTTAGCGTTTGAAGCGCTCGGCGATTGGGAGACGGTGCGCCACACCTATCGGGCGATTTTAGATATTTTTAAAAAGCATGAAATTAAAATTGACTACGCGATCTCGAAGAAGCCCGAGCACGCCTATCAATACATCCACCCTCGCTATAACCCGGTAACCTTTGAGGAGTATTGGGAGGAATGGGGCAACAAGCAAAACGACGCCGTTGGTTGTATTTTGTTTAAGTTAGGCGAGCTCGAGGCGCGGCAGCCTGGTCTGGTGGTAAAGGATAAAGACGACAAGCGCGTGATCCAAAAGCTGGTCTGGTATCTCTCCACCCTTGAGTACTGGCACGACCCGGACTCGGGGATGTGGGAGGAGGATCAGGAACTGCATGCCTCGTCGGTGGGTGCCTGCGTCGCCGGTCTCAAAATGGCGAAGCAGATCAAAGGCATTAAAGTGCCGGCGGCGCTCGTGAAGAAAGGTGAATCGGCAGTGCGCAAAATCTTGCCGCGCGAGAGCGAGCGCAAATTTGTGGACCTCGCCCTGCTCTCGCTTATCTGGCCTTACGCCGTGACGACGCCGGACGAAACAGCCGAGATTTTAAAAAATGTGGAGTATCATCTGCTCCGCCGCCGCGGCGTCATCCGCTATAAGGGTGATCGCTATTACAATAATAATGAGGATGGCTGGAGCGAGGAGGCGGAGTGGACCTTTGGCCTCTCGTGGCTCGCGATTATTTATAAAAAATTAGGCAACGAGGCGAAAGCCCGCTACTTCCTCGACCGAGCGCGGCAAGCAGTGGCCCCAAGCGGCGCAGTCCCCGAGTTATATTTTTCAAATTCGCCCCAGCATAACGCAAACTCGCCCCTGGGGTGGAGCGAGAGTCTCTTCGTCGTGGCCCTCCACGAGCTGGGCCGCAAAAGTTTGCGCTAAGCCTTTTTAGCGTTCTGCCAGAGGCCGATGATATTACCTTCACTGTCCTTTACATAGGCGTACCAGCCCATGCCCGCCACTTCTTTTTTACCGGCCACCACTTGGCCGCCAGCGGCTTGCACTTTTTCAAGCGTGGCGTCGAGATTCTCCACCACCGGCGTGATCACCGGTGCCGTGGCCGCAAAGTTACCACCGCGCTTAAACATCCCGCCGTTAATAAAATTGTTCCCCTCGGTCATCCCCCGCTCATCGGTGGGACCAGTGTGGAGACCGACATAGGTTGAGCCATCCGCCATCGGGAAGTCTTGGGTCCGCCACCCAAACACCGTCTCATAAAATTTGCGGCCGCGGGCTAAGTCATCGGCCGGGATCTCAAAATGCTGTACTTTGTCCATGCTATATTTAACGATTTAAATTAGTAAGGTCTCATCTTAGCACAACTCACAAATTTTGAGATGAAAAAGCCCCTAGTAAGGGGCTTACATAATGTTCTGGCGGGGCTAATGAGTTTAGCCCTGCCGGGGGCGACCCGATTGATCCTTGGGGACTCCGGCGACGTCGGCCACATCTTCCGGTTTAACTCCCGCTGCCGCCCGATTCGCTCGCTTGACGGCTTCGTACACCTCTTTGCGGTGAACCGTAATGTGCTGGGGAGCTTTGATCCCGAGTCGCACCTTATCACCGCGAATGTCGACCACCGTAATCTCGATGTCGTCTCCGATCATGATAGTCTGATCACGCTGTCGGGAGAGCACTAACATGAGATATCCTTTCTCAAAAAGAAACTACTACTAAAACAGGTTCCTCCTGTTGCTCTCGCCACGCGCGAGAACAGATCTGCTTAGAGAGTAGCACACTCTACCTTCAACGTCAACTTAGGGAGCGACCGCTTCGAGATCAGCTATTACGATCTTTTTCATGCCAAGCATTGCCTGCATCACTCGATCGGCTTAGGAAGATTAAGCTCATCCTCCACCCGCTCGGCTAAAGCCAAAAAGTCATTCACGTCTTGCAAACTCATTTTACGAGGCACTCGATCCTTGATGCAAAAAACGCCGACGGGCAAATTTACCCCATGCTTATAGAGTGACTTGCCGGCATAAAAACGGATGAATGGCTCACCGACCACCATGGGGTTGTCCTTAAAAATCGGGTTCTGGAGCGTGTCCTCAACAATAAAAATATCCTCCTTCAATAGGGCGTGGCCACAGAATGAAATATCACGCGGCCCTTGTTTTTGATTCAAGCCAATTGCCGATTTGAACCACTCGCGGTCACCCTCAACGATCGTAATTGTCGAGATTGGCACTTTAAACCGAGCGGTCGCCTCCCGAGTCAGGCGATCAAATCGATCTTCACCCGCAGTATCTAAAATCTTTAGGTCAAACACGGCACACATCCGCTCTCGCTCATTCGCCGGCAGTGGCGCTAATTGCATGATGATAAAAGATGATTAATCTGGCAACACGGTTTCTAAACCAACGAACAACTTCACTTCCTTATTAGTGTCGAAAACGGGCGAAATCTGGAGAAGTGCCTGATAGGCCGTGCCGTCTTTGCGACGATTACGCACCTTAACGAAGAGCGGCTGACGCTTAGTCTTGATCTCACGCCACATCCGTCGATAGAAAGCTGGCGACATCTCTCCGCCCCAGAGCGAAGGTTTGCGCCCCAGCACTTCACCCAAACTATAGCCAGTTACCTGTTCGACTACCTGGTTGGCATAGAGGATAATCCCCTCGGAATCAGTGATGATGATCTGATCAGCCATCATCTGAAAGAGAGAATTGAACAAACCACAGCGCCCGCACTTAATCTCCAAGCCGCGATGCTTCAAGCCGTTCTTAGCCAAGAGCTTGCCACACTTGAGACAACGAAATTCATTGGCTGGCAACGATGGGGCTCCGCCGAGCGGTGTGGTCATTGATGATGAGTACTAAGACACTGCCGACTAGCCGAGCTTCGAGAGCTTCTCGTCCACCATTTTATCATAAAGGTAATTTTAGCGAACCCAACTTATACACAGACAACCTATAAAAATGTGGTACTTTTTAGACTTTTGGTCGTTTTATTTCAACGATGCGGACAACCGGCCCAACAGCACGGCCGCCGCATCCCGCCCCGCAATTTAGAAAGAGCTTTTTTGATCCGAATCCCCCGCGTTTCGGCTTTCTTCCCCGACGTAACCCAACAAATCCACTCATTGCGCGCGAGCAGCGTAATCTCCTCCCACACCGCTCGCGCCGCAGCATCCGCTTGCAAGCCTTTCCGCAAATCAGCGGGTAATTGATGCATTGGTTTAGTGTAGCAAATATTTTAGTAAATTTAAGAAAAAGAAAACCGCCCTCCCCACGGTTTCTTTTCCCAGGATCGGGCGGTCATTACTGACTTTCCACTATTTGGCGCAGGGTGTCGGGGCGGAATCTCATCCCCCGCTTGGTGGCGCTCAACCACCCACCTTCCCATTCCTGCATGTAGGCACGGGCCCCCTCTTCATCAAAGGCCTCGAACTCGTGGAGCTCGGTGTCATGATAAAAGTTGCGGTCCACCACCACCTCCACTTGGTATCGTTTGAGCGGCGGCAAAATGAATTCCGTACAACTCATTTGGTGGATGCCGTAGCGTTCCTCCACCAGCCGCTCCAATACCCGAGGATCACTGCCGACCTCGCTGTAAAGAGTATTGAGGTCGACCTGTTCGACGATCGTCACCACCGACCCCAAGCACCACGTTTGGAAGATCCTCACCGCTTCCGAGACCGTCGCCACTCGTCGCGGGTAGCACACGAACCAGTTGCCGTTTCTCTCCGAGCGATGGACGTGGAGTTTGTGTTGCTCGAAGAACTCCGCTTTGGGCTCAACGATTTCGAGCTCATGGTGAGGCATCTCCGGAATCTCGTTCCCCCACTTGAGGTAGAAATGGCGGGGATGGAGATAAAAACGTACGACCTCTGTCGGGGCGTGGATTAACGCCGCAAACGTATACAACCCCGCCTTGGATTGAACTTCCATCACGACCTTGACCATTACAGGTTCTCCTTAAAGAACAAACTATTCCCATGAACCACTTCTTATTTGCTACCACTTACACAACCTAGAGTCAAGTCGGGCTCCCCCGGTAGGACTCGAACCTACGACCAACCCGTTAACAGCGGGCCGCTCTACCAACTGAGCTACAGGGGAATATTTTGGTGGAAATGAACGGCTTGATTTTATCAAAGTAATAGGGTCTATGCAACCAAGTTGACTATCTTGTTTTTTATGTTTAATATCAAACGAGCAAAACTTTTTTAGGGGGCGTCCCTCCACAAGAGTTTTGCTTGTCGTTCTTTTACACGGAGATTCAGGGATGAAAAAACCTTGGCTATTGAGCCTGGCGGGCGTGGCACTCGTGCTCGCTCACCCACCGACGGCAGCAGCCGATATGTCTCTGCCGCCCGGCACAAGCTTGAGCTCGAGCCACTACAGTTCGAGTTTACCCGCCTGGGCTACCGGCACCCCGCTCGCCTCCTTTACCAGTCTATTTGGGGGAGACTTTGAGGGGCGGATCACCAGCCGCGTCTTTGATGAAGGAGTGACGTATCAAGTCAGAGCGCCGGTGGCGAGCACTT
>CAZMMP010000019.1:0-9800 GCA_964567425.1 uncultured Candidatus Saccharibacteria bacterium | reverse complement strand
CCCTCATGATCAATCTCCTGGAGCATGCCGTAGAGCGTCGTCGTTTTACCGGAGCCGGTGGGGCCGGTGACTAAGATCATGCCGTAGGGTCGCTTTAAGGCGTTGCGAAACTTTTCCTGATATTCGGGAGAGAGGCCGGTGCGATCGAGCGTGAGCTTAACCTTTTCCGGATCAAGAGTACGGATCACCACCTTTTCGCCATAGTAAGTTGGCATGGTCGAGACGCGGAAGTCGATCTTGCGCCCTTCAATCCGCGCCGAAAAGCGGCCGTCTTGCGGCTTGCGGCGCTCATCCAATTTCATATTAGTAAGGATTTTGATCCGCGCTACCACCGCCTCCGCGACCGCGAGCGGCAAAAAGAGGCTGGTGTGGAGGACGCCATCCACCCGGAAACGAACCCGGAGTTGATCCGGTCCCGGCTCGATGTGAATGTCAGACGCATTACCCGCCGAAGCATGCTGGAGAATAACGGCCACGATTTTAGTTACCGGAGCATCTTCCACAATTTTAACGTCGGCCGGAGTTTTAAGCCGGGCAGCAAGCTTGGCGGCGCTTTGTTCTTCGTGCTGAATCTCCAAATCCAAATCAGACAGGGCTTTGGTAACTTGGCTCGTTAAACCTTCGTAATTTTTGATGACTTGAGCAAAATCATCCTCGGAAATGGAAAAGATTTTAAACGGCAAGCCATTGCGCGTGGCGATAAATTGGAGCGCATCGCGCGCTTCGATATTACCGGGGTCGAGCATCCCGACCTCCAGTACGCCGTCGCGCACCCGAAGGGGAATAATATGGTAATAGGTGGCTGACGTCTTCGGGATATATTGTAAAACTTCGGGCGGAATACGTTGGCCCGCTTCGAGCGTGGCTACGGGAATTTCGATCGTTTGATCAGGTACTTTCGTTTCGTCCATCGAATAATAAATTAATCAAGCGGAGTGGTGCTTGCGGCGCCGCTAGAGAACGGCACCGAACGATCGAGACCAACCGGGGCAAAGGGGTTCGGCCGGCCGGGAGTTTGCGGGCGAAGCTCCGTCGAAAAATCGGTAAATTTAGCTAGGACTGGCAAAACATTGTTTGCTCCCGAGAGATTAATCGCTTGGAGGCTGGTGAGCAAAAAGACGAAGGCATCAGTACCCTCCGTGGCTGCAGCCGTGCCCGCCGGAGTCAGGCCAATCAAACTGTCCGTCGCAGCAGGTGGTTTAAGCCAAAAGCGATAGACCAAAAAGAGGATCACAGCTCCGATGACGCCAAGCGCGAGGTACGTAAACGTCTTGTTAGAAGAATTTTGCATGATTATTTGAGCCAGTAGGTTTTAATCGTTACTCCGTAGGTATAGGAATCACCACTGGCCCCGGCCGAAAGACTGGTGGTATCAAGATCGATCAAGCGCAAGCTCGCGCTTAAATTACGGAGAAACGCTTGGAAGTTAGCATAGGACCCCGCCACCGAGAATCCGAGCCCAACCGTGCCAAGATCGGGCCCGTTCCCTCCCGCCGTTTGATCAATGACACTAGCCTCATCTTTGCCCTCATCGGTGTTGATGCGAATATTCCGAATCGTCATCCCGGACTTGCGGGCAATATTATTAATATCGATGATCAAGCGCACGTTATCGACGTTGTCGGGCAAAAATTTATCTAACCGTGCCAGATCCGCCGGTGGGATTTCGCGATACGAGGCAAGCAAACTTTCTTGGACGGCGCGCAATTTTTTTGCATTGGCCAAAGCCGTATTGAGGCTATTGCGCTCCGCCCGCAGCTGGTCAATTTGATTCAACACTGGCGTAGTAAACTTAAAGTACGCCCCGACGGCAACAACGATGAAGACGAGTGGTAAGAGAAAGCGCATCATAACGAAGATTGAGTCACGGTTAACGAAGGATTAATGACTAACGTGAGCTTAAAGGTGACTGTTTCACCCTCGCTGCCCTGATTTAAATCAGAAAAAATGAAGCTCTGAATCTCATTTTGTTTTTTGGCCTCATTCCACACTCCGGTCTGGACGGCAATATCTTCAAAACTGCCCGCGGTGCCGTCGAGCGTGATGTTCTTCGGCGAATAATTAAAACTGGAGTAGCGGACGCTCGGGAGCGTATTTTTTTGAATCAAGTCAAAGACTGGCAAAATTGACTGGTGAGTCTTTAACAGGTCACTCGCCAGGGTAAGTTTGCGGTCAAGCCGCTGCAGCATACGGGTCGTAAACTCATCAATATTTTTGCGCTCGCGATCCACCGTGGCCCGCAACCCGCAGCGCTCCACGCTCCCATCGCCGGAGCTTCCACCCGAACAGGGAGCGGTAATTTCGGTAGTAAGCAACGAGCGATAGGCCAGCGCCCCGCCGAGCACGATGCCTGAAATAAAGAGGACAATGAGCGCGAGGACGAAGAGGAGCCCGATCGGCCGCGGCGCTGGCCGAGCGTTGGGACGCTCAAGCGCTTGTTTGGCAATAAACGATGTCGGAGAAGAAGGAGGCATTACTCTAATAGTAACACAACCCAAGCGTTACTAGTCCACAGTTTGGAGATGACGCAGCGCTAATCCGAGCGCCACGGCAAATCCTGGTCCCGCTTCGGCTAAAATATTTTGTAAAAAGGCGGGCGCTTCAACTTTATCGAACGGACGACCGAGCACCACCGGCACCTCAAAGCTCTTGCCCGCCAAATCCAACACGCCGCGCAAGAGCGCTCCTGAACCGATCAAGATAATTTTGCCGATGGCGCGCCGTTGTTTTTGCTGATAGAGCGCGATCACCTTATTTACCTCCGAAAAAATATATTCAAGAATACTAGAGACTGTCATCGAGATGTCGCGGCCCTCGTAATGCTCGACCAATCCAACCTTGCGCTTGATCTCCTCGGCTTTGGCAAACTCAATACCGAGACTGCGCGCCAGTGCCAAGGTGATATCTTGCGCCCCTTTGGCGATCGTGTGGGACAAACGGACGATCCCAAAGTCCACCACCGCCACCTTAGTGCTGCCTGCTCCCAGATCCACGATGACCGTCGGCGCCATCTCACCGCCAAACACTGATCGAATCGCGCTAAACGTTTCGATCTCAAAAAAAGAGGTCTGGAGCTGGAGTTCGCGAGCCAAATCTTGGTAACTCTTGATGGCCGAATTATGAATCGCCACAACGAGCGCCTCGAGTTTGGCGTCAGGCGCAGCGCTTTCCGCCTCGGGCTGGGGAATGACCCACCAATCAAGCGCCACCTCGGAGATTGGCACCGGGATATACTTGCGCGCTTCGATCGGCACCACTTTGGCTAACATTTGTTCGCTCACTTTAGGAACCTCAACCATAATGAGCAGGCTTGAGCCCAGCGGCACCGCGATTGAAGCCGCGGTGGTGGTAATACTTGCCTCGCGGAACAGATCACGGAGCAGCTCCACCAGCTTATCGGGTGCCAGGAGAGCCGATTGCCCCACCGCCAAGTTATGGTAGGGACCGGTAGCAATTTCGCCATAGGTCTCGAGAATCGCCTTCCCCTTGTCCTTGCGCAGTTGGATCACCTTGGCTGACGAGGCACCGAGATCCAAGCCGATCACACTCTTGGATCGTTTTGAAAAGAGCGGAATATTCTGGAAGTTAAAAAAGTTTGCGATAATTTTAGTATAGCATGAATACTTGGGTCGCCAGAGTGTTAGACCTCTTCTTCCCCCGCCGGTGCGTCGGGTGTGGAATGGCAGGCAGCCATTGTTGTGCAATGTGCCGGACCACTCTCCCCCGCGCTGCGCGGTGGCATACTCCGGCACTCATCCTGTTTGAATATCATGACGCTCGCGTCCGCCGTCTGATTTGGCTGCTCAAGTATCGAGGCGCTCGCGATATCGCCCAAACCTTTGCGGCAGCGTTATATGAAGAAGTCATCAGCGAGCTGGCCGAACGGCAGAGCTATCGGCCGGGCGAACGTGGTCCCTGGCTGGTGGTACCGGTGCCGCTCGCTCCCAGCCGGTTGAAAAAACGGGGCTTTAATCAAGCCGCTGAAATTGCGAAACATTTAGTTCGCCATAATACCGGCGTGTTTGAGTTGGCGACAGACCTGCTTTGCAAAACACGCGACACCGCCTCCCAAGTCTCGCGGGGGACACGCGCCGCGCGGCTTGATAACCTCCACCAAGCGTTTGCTCTTAACCCCCAAGCGTCCGTGATGCCCCGAGGACGAAATATTATTTTACTCGACGATGTGATGACCACCGGTGCCACCCTGGGCGAAGGCACCCGCGTCCTTGCGGACGCGGGTGCCGCCCACATTCTCCCCGTAGCCATTGCCGGATAGAAAGCGGAGAGTGTGGGATTCGAACCCACGAGGGTTTTAAGGCCCTACCTCGTTAGCAGTGAGGCGCTTTCGACCACTCAGCCAACTCTCCAAGTGCTTACAAACTATCACATTCTCCCCACCTCCGCCACCACTTGCCAACCTGATTTCCTTGGCGTAGGGTGAGAGAAGAAGGACTGGTGTCAAAAACTAGACTGGAGACCTTTGGCAACGGAGGATCGGACATGACTACCAAGGAATTGGAAGACTCGCTCCAAAAAACGCGTGCTCTGAAACAAAAGACTGACGAGGAGATCGCTCGTCACTTCAAGGACGTCGCAACAACTGATCCGCTCTGGGCTTTGGCCGGCTTCTTGGCCCAAAATCCCCTTATCGGTAGCGAGGCTCGGGAAGTGGCGTGGCTGCGCCAATTTAATCGCCGGCTCCTCCAGCACGACGGAGAACCCCTCTTCTTAAGCGTGACGGTGGCAGGGAAACCAATCCTCCCCATCCATTGCCTCGAGGGCGGGGATGATCTGCGACAGCGAGGCATTCGGCCGCCCGCTTCCCCACCACTGAATCATTGGTTTTTACTCGGTGAAATTCTTCCCGACGGATTGAAGATTGACTTGACTTCACCCAACCCGTACGCCCAGCTGCCGCTCACCCGGTGTTGGCGAGCCAAGAACGATGGTTCAGAGGCAACCACGTTCGACCAGCCGGTGTATCTGGGGATCGAACCGGCGAAGAACCCGACCACCAGCGAAGGAGGAGTTTTTACCGCCGAGCGAATTTGGGAGGCGCGAGAGTTTATTTGGGTGGGAACCAACCAGATCACCCAAGCAATTAGAGCTCCCATATGTTCTGCGAACGTCCATATGGCCAGCAGAGCCTGTCGCAAAATGCTTATGCGCAAGTCCTAATAAGTTGCCGTTCTCTCTTCGTGCTCGTCCTGGCCGCGCTTGGCGCGGCCTTTTTTATTTCTCCTTATCTTTCTCCCCCTCTTGCAAGTACTTCTTCCCCTTTAATTTCTCGGGCAAATAATCGTCTTGGCCGTACTTCTCATATCCTTCGCCATACTTCAATTCTTTCATTAGTTTAGTCGGCGCGTTACGGAGTTTGAGCGGCACCGGCACGCTCCCAAACTGCTGGACGTCGGCTTGGGCGGCGCGGAGCGCGCCGTAGGCGCGGCGATCTTTTTTACATTGCGCGAGATAGGCCGCGCCGTGCGCCAAGTTGATCGCCGCCTCGGGCAAGCCGATCGTGTCGACAGCTTGGAAGACGGCATTGGCCACCACGAGCGCTGTGGGTTGCGCCAATCCCACATCCTCGCTCGCAAAAATGACCATCCGTCGAGCAATAAATTTAGGATCTTCACCCGCCTCGAGCATCCGGGCTAAATAATAGAGCGCGGCGTCGGGCTGGCTCGCCCGCAGGCTTTTAATAAACGCGGAAATGACATTGTAGTGCTCCTCGCCTTTTTTATCGTAACGCAAAGTCTTGGACTGGATCGCTTCTTGCAAAGTTTGCACCGTCACTTCGCCGTAGAGCTCTTGTGTCGCCTCCAGTTGCGAGAGCGCCAGCCGCGCGTCGCCTTGGGCTAAACTGACAAGCCACTCGCGTGCCTTTTTAGCTAACTTAATTTTAGTGCGCTTAATAATCTGCGCCATCTCCTCCGGCGAGAGCTCATGGAGCACAAACACGCGGCAACGCGAGAGTAACGGGGCAATGACTTCAAAACTCGGATTCTCGGTCGTGGCACCAACCAAAGTCAGCGCTCCCGATTCCACGTAGGGCAACAAAAAATCTTGCTGGGATTTATTAAAGCGATGGATCTCATCGAGAAATAAAATTTTAGGTCGGAGCAAAGCACCCCCTTCCACAATCTGCCGAATATCATCCTTACCGGCCGAGACGGCCGAGAGCTCAAAGAGTTCGGCGTCGAGCGAGCGGGCATAGATCCGAGCGAGTGTCGTCTTCCCTACCCCCGGCGGACCCCAGAGGATAAAGGAGAACAAGTGCTTTTGCTCAATGGCGACGCGCAGAGGCTTGCCCGGGCCCACCAAGTGGCTCTGCCCTACAAAATCATCGAGTTTAGTCGGCCTAATCCGCGCCGCGAGCGGTTCCCCCATGCCCCGAGTATATGCCCATTTGCTATGATAAGCCAATGAAGCCCGATGACCGATTAATCGCTCTGTTTCGTCTTAATGAGGCCCAACAACGCGCCTTGGAACGGCTCGGACTCGAGACCGCCGAGGATTTGCTGCGCTATTTGCCGGCGCGGTATGGCAAGGAGCTGCCGGTGCGGACGGTGAGCGAACTCGCGAAAGGCGACGAGGTGGCGATTTACGGCCAGGTAGTGGAAGCAAAAACGAGCAAGGGTTTTAAAAGTCGGATCCCGATGGGCGAGCTCACGCTCGAAGATCAAACCGGCCGCATCAAGGCCGTTTGGTTCCACCAGCCCTACTTAGCTAAAAAAGTTGGTGTCGGCCAAGCGGCCCGGCTCGCCGGCAAAGTGGCCGAGCGTGGGGGTAAATTATATTTTGCCAATCCCGAGATTGAACCCGCAAGAGAGGCTGCTGGGGAAACCTTGTTTGCCGAGGAGCCAGCAGGGGCTCACTTAGTTGGCGTTTACCCAGAGACGCGCTGGCTCTCCTCGCTCTGGTTCCATCATCACATCCAACAATTACTCACGCCCGAGCTGCTGACAGCCATCCCGGATCCGATCCCGAGTGAAATTTTAGAAAAATATCATCTGCCGAAATTAGCCGACGCGCTTATTTTAATCCATACGCCTAAAAGTGAAAAAGACGCTCAAGCCGCTCGCAAGCGTTTTGCCTTTGAAGAAATCTTTTTGATCCAGCTCGAGCGCCAGCGGGCGCGAGAGCGATATCGCGAGCACGGCGCCTGGCGGATTACTGTTGACGAAGAAGCCGTAGCGACATTTTTACAACGCTTCCCCTTCCAGGCTACCCAGGCCCAAGAGCGCGCGATTCGGCAAATCATGAGCGATTTAGGGCAAGCCGAGCCGATGACCCGCTTGCTTGAGGGTGATGTCGGCTCGGGCAAAACCGCGGTGGCCGCCACCACTGCTTTTGCGGTGGTCAAGCAAGACCTCGAGGTGGCCTACATGGCGCCGACCGAAATTTTAGCCCGCCAACACTTCGAGTCTTTTATTTCTTATTTCAAGCATTTACCAATCCAAATTGGCCTTATCACCGGCACGGGGTGTTACAAATTCCCCTCTAAAATTACTCCATCTGGCTACACCAACATTAGCCGTCCGCAACTTTTGAAGTGGGTGGCAAATGGAGAGATCCCGATTTTGATCGGCACCCACGCGCTCATTCAAGACCAAGTAAAATTTAAAAACTTAGCCTACGTCATTATTGATGAACAGCATCGCTTTGGCGTGATGCAACGCGCGAAATTGGCGAAGAAAAACGGTGATCGGGCACCACATTTGCTCTCGATGACGGCGACACCGATCCCCCGCACGCTCGCGCTTACGCTCTACGGCGATCTCGACCTCTCGCTCTTAGATGAGACGCCGGCCGGGCGCAAACCGATTATCACCCAGATCGTGAGTGAGCGCGAGCGCGAGGCGGCCTACCAAAAAATCAAACGCGAATTAGAAGCTGGACGCCAAGCGTATGTTATTTGCCCGCGGATTGATGAACCGGACCCAAGCAAGGAGCTGGCCCTGAATGCCAAATCAGCCACCGCTGAAGCTGAACGGCTAGCAACCCAAATTTTCCCTGATTTTTCAGTCGGTCTCGTTCACAGTAAATTAACTCCGAAAGAAAAGGAGAAGGTGATGAGTGAGTTTGCGAGTGGTGAGATCGATATTTTAGTCGCCACCTCGGTGGTCGAAGTCGGCGTTAACGTGCCAAACGCGACCGTGATTGTGATCGAAGGCGCGGAGCGCTTTGGCCTGGCCCAACTCCATCAGCTCCGCGGCCGAGTGCTCCGCTCGTCGCATCAAGCGTATTGTTATTTATTTACTAGCACGGCAAGCGGTGAAAATAACCCGCCCGAACGTACTGAAGTCCGTTCGGTACGGGCGGGTAAAAGATTGCAAGCGCTCCAAACCGCCAAAAACGGTTTTGAACTGGCCGAACTCGACCTTGGGCTCCGTGGCGCTGGGTCGCTCACTGGCGGCAAACAATGGGGTCTCTCCGACGTTGGTATGGAAGCGATCAAAAATCTCAAAATGGTCGAAGCGGCGCGAACCGAAGCTAGGCAATTACTTGCTCGCGATCCCGAACTCAAACAGTATCCTCTCCTCGCCACCCGCGCAAAACTCAAAACGAGCGAGATGCATTGGGAGTAGTGCGCGTGCTTGGACTCGAACCAAGGACCGGGCGTGTACCTGCCCGCCTTGCTGATCGACCCGGTAGGATTCGAACCTACACCCATCCGTGTATAAGACGGAGGCTCTACCATTGAGCTACGGGTCGGCTTTGGCAGGCGGGTAAGACGCCTGCTCTACCACCTGAGCTACACGCGCCCTCTTATCCTACTCCAAAACAAAAAACCACCCAAGCGGTGGTTTTTTGGAGCCTCGACTGTGACTATTTGCCGCAGCTGGGATTAGTGCACTTGCCTTCGGCATTCAACGGCTCACCGCACGTGGAGCACTTTTTCTCTTCCATGATTTTCGAAGGATTAGACTAGCAATTTCGACCATCCTTTAGTATACCATGGCCCCCAACGAGCTAGAGGGCGGTTTTGCTTTCTTCGGGAGCGATGGTGACCGGTTCGGGGTCAATGCGATCCGCAACACGCTTCGGTTTAATGCCGTGAAGCAAGAGTAATTTTTCAAAATCGTCGCGATCAATCGTCTCTTGTGTAATCAACTCGGCCGACATCTCATCGAGCGCTTTTTTATTGGTTGTTAAAATTTCTTCCGCTTGCGCGAGAGCTTCCGTCATCAGCCGCGACACTTCCGCATCTACTTGAGCGGCTACCGCATCACTCAACATCCCCTCGCTACCGAGCGCCTGGCCTTGATAGAGCTTAGGCCCACCCATCTCAAACGCCACTGGGCCAAGCTTGTCCGACATGCCATACTTCGCCACCATGTTGCGCGCGAGCGAAGTCGCTACCGCAATGTCATTGGAGGCACCGGTAGTAATGTCGCCAAAAATCATCTTCTCTGTCGCGTAGCCACCGAGGGCCACCGCCAAGTCAGCCAAAAACTCCCGACGCGATTGCAGCCGTCGTTCCTCGAGCGGTAACTTAAGCGTATAGCCGGCCGCGTAGCCGCGAGAAATGATCGAGACCTTATGGACCGGATCAGCATGCTCCATCACCGAGGCAACCAAGGCATGGCCCATTTCGTGATAAGCGGTGATGCGCTTCTCTTTAACCGAGAGCACATGGCTCTTGCGTTCGGGCCCGAGCATTACTTTCTCTACTGAACGAATTAGATCATATTGCGTGATCTCTTTGCGCTCCTCGCGAGCGGCTAGAATCGCCCCCTCGTTCATTAAGTTGGCAAGGTCGGCGCCGGAGAAGCCAGGAGTCCGCTCGGCAATGACGC
>CAZMMP010000018.1:7793-10445 GCA_964567425.1 uncultured Candidatus Saccharibacteria bacterium | reverse complement strand
TGTACTTTTTAAAATGAAGGTTGGCAAATAAAAAATAAAAAAGAGGCCCACGATCCGATGTTTGGGGGAAACATCGTAACCGGGGCCTCACCATACAACCTCGCTCTACCTATCGCCGGATCGCCAACCGCACACTCTAGGTGTAGACTCTCGCTGCTTACAAACTTCCGGCGAAGGGAACAGAGGTTGTCCACAAGGGCTATCTGTGAGAAGTATACCAAACAGACTTTTTTCGTCAAGCTTGACCGATAACAAAGCTAGTTGTATCTTAAAATTAGAGTTCTTTACTAAAGCTGGCTTCATTGTTACTTGAAAGGAGTTCTATGGGACCACAGCCACCTTCAAATGAAGCGTTGATCGAAGAATTTCTTAACTACTTGCGGGAGAAAAGGCACTTTTCGCCTCATACTGTCACCGGGTACGCTGCTGATCTCCATCAGTTCTGTGAGTATCTGACCGAAGGGGACGGAGCGCCCAACTCGCTAACGGCCGTAACCGCCACGACAGTTAAGGAATTTATGGACTTCCTGGCACAGCGGGGATATGCCGCAAGCACCATTGTGCGAAAAACAGCCACCCTGCGGAGCTTCTACAAAAAATTCTGCCTCCCTCGCGCCTATGTCCCCCTTAATCCCCTGGAGCTGATTACTACTCCCCGATTGAAGAAGCAACCACCGGTCTGTCTGAACGAGAGCGAGATCAGCAAACTGCTTGAAGCTCCCGACACCCGCGAATTGCTGGGCTGCCGCGATCGCGCCATCTTCGAGACTATGTGCTGCTCCGGCGTGCGAGTGAGCGAACTGATAGACTTAAACCGAGCGGATGTTCGTCTGGAGGACGAAATGCTCCATATCCAAGGTCGGGGTAAAAAGCACCGACTTGCACCGCTTTCGCCAGCCGCTCTGGCCTGGATCAAATGCTACGAGGAGCGTCGAGACCAAGAGCCGTGCGCCGCCACTTTCAACCAAGAGGCCCTCTTCCTTAACAAGCACGGCCAACGACTTAGTACCCGAAGTGTCCGGCGAAAATTGGAGAAATGCCTGGCCCGAGCTAGGCTGCCTCGCGCCATTAGCCCGCAAACCCTGCGCGACAGCTTTGCTAACAATCTTGTCCAGAAAGGGAAAGGGTATCCCGAAGTCCAGCTATTGCTGGGCCATCAATCGCTCTCGACCACCACGACTCGGTATCATCGCACCAAACCAATCACAGTCTAAACTATCCGCACCTTTAACTCTCCGAGTTAGAGGTGCTTTTTTCTTCCCACTCTCGTCGCCAGGCCTCAAATCGTCCCTCGAGAATCGACTGGCGAATGCGCTTAACCAGATTGACCGAAAAATAAAGGTTATGGATGGAAGCGAGCGTGGCCGCGAGCATCTCTTTGGCGCGGAAGAGATGGGCAATATAGGCACGGCTGTAATTTTGGCACGTGTAGCAGCCGCACCCTGATTCAATCGGAGCAAAGTCCTCGCGATAGCCCGCGTTTAAAATATTGAGTCGTCCTCGAGCAGTCTGGAGCGTGCCGTTGCGCGCCATCCGCGTGGGAGCCACGCAATCAAAGGTATCAGCGCCATTAGCAATACCCGCAAAAAAATCTTCGGGGGCTCCAATGCCGAGGAGATGGCGCGGCTTATCTTCCGGCAGCAACGCACTTACCCACCCCACGGCTGTATCCAGATCCTTCTTTTCAAACGAGCCGCCAATGCCGAAACCGGCAAACCCGCCCCGACTACCGTCGGTTGGGGCCAGCTCCAGTTGCGACAAAAACCGCGCACTCTCCTCCCGCAAATCCTGAAAGCGTCCACCTTGGACAATGCCGAACAAGGCTTGATCGCCCCCTAAACGCTGATGCTCGGCGAGGCTCCGCTCTGCCCATCGATGCGTGCGCTCCATCGCCTCGCGCTGATACTCATGAGTTGCCTCCGGCGACGTGCATTCATCAAATGCAAAAATAATGTCGGCCCCCAGTTGGTGCTGGATTTGCATCGACCGCTCGGGTGTAAAGCGGTGCTCGCTCCCATCGAGATGAGAGCGAAACGTGACGCCGCCTTCGTCGATCTTAGCCAGCGCTGTCTGTTTTTGTTCGGGGAGCTCGTTAAATTTTCGCATCTTTACCCGCGTGCTCGCGGGCTCCGACGCTGACGAAAATTTTCCGACTCCCCTCTCAAAATCCGCTCCCAGTGAAAAAACCTGAAAACCACCCGAATCGGTAAAGGTGGGGCCGCTCCAGTTCATAAACCTCCCTAGGCCGCCCGCGGCCGCGACCAAGTCCTCTCCCGGTTGCAAATAGAGGTGGTAGGTGTTGGCCAGCACCGCTTGAGCGCCGAGTTGATTTACCTGCTCTGGCGTAAGTGCCTTTACCGTAGCTTTCGTGCCGACCACAATAAAAGCCGGGGTCTCGATTGCCCCGTGCGCTGTTTCAATCTTCCCCGCGCGACCCAAGCCGCCGGGAACTTTTTGTTCAATGGTAAATTTCACTGGTTAGTAGGCTGGATTGCAGGCTTTGCAGACCCCAAGCGCTTCGAGCTTATCGAGATACTGAATGACCGTCAAGACAAATTCCGCATGACTCCAGACCAGCGGGGCCACCGAGAGTTCCATTCCGTCATACGGATTTAATTGTTCGGAGAGCACGCCCGAGTGCTGGGCATGCTG
>CAZMMP010000018.1:0-7693 GCA_964567425.1 uncultured Candidatus Saccharibacteria bacterium | reverse complement strand
TGGCGGGCAAGACGCCAAAATACCACAACCCGTAAGCACTCGAACTATCGAGTGTCGTGTCATAGACCAAGTTGTCACCGCCAAGGATCAGGGATTTATAAAAATAACCTTCCGGCTCATGCCACAAATATTTAATGATCGCCGCTTTGATCTCGGCCGCCGCCTCTAAATACAAATCCTCGTTTTTTACTTTCCCTAACAATTTGGCAAAGCGGGCGGCAGCGATAAGCGCCCCGTACACCGCTGCCGCCGTAAACGTATGAACGCCAAACTTCTCCTCCCACAAATCATAGCTTGGCTTCGGGAGCTTGGTCCGCGGATCGCGATGAAGCACTAAAAAGTCGGCGGCGCGCTTTACTAAATTATTATAAACGCTCTCCACAAACTCGAGATCCTTAGACGTTTGATAATACTGCCAGAGCGAGTAGAGCACGAGGGCGGTTTCATCCTCTTGGATCGGCAACTCCAACCGGCCATGGCGCACCCACGGATGCCATGAGCTGCCGAGGGCGCCGTCAGGACTATACTTATGCATCAGATAGCCCGGCTCGGTGATGACGCTGTTGGTGAAAGCAAAAAAACGTTGCGCCACGTTGTGGTCGCCCGCGCGAGCTAAGGCGAGCGCGGCATAGGAGGCATCCCGCGGCCAGACATAATTATAAGTATCCTTGCCTTGCTGCAGGGTGGTGAAATCGGAGGAAGCAATGATCGTCCCGTTGGGGTTAGCATGGAGGCGGATCAAAAAGAGCGATCGTTTAAAGAGCTTAATCACTTCTGTCGGCAAGCGGGCAAATGAAAAGTTCAGCCGATTAACCCAGGCGTCCCAATAATTCATCGTGGTTTCGGTCAGGTGGCCCGGCCCGCGACCCAGGATGTAATAATTGAGCTCCAACGCTTCGGCAATCGAACTGCCTACCGTCAGCCAGTAAAAAACCGTTTTAATTTCACCGGCACCATAACCGCCCGCCAACCCGATCACCGAGTCGGCCCGACCATGCTCGACCGGATTATTTGAGAGACGGCCGTCAGCCGCATCCAAATGGCTCCCCTCTTTGCCCTCGCTTAAAAAGACGCCCGTCGTATACTCTCCAAACCCTCGCCCCTCGAGTTGAGCGTTAGCCAAAAAGACCCGCTCATTACGATAATGAATAATCGCGGTATGCTCGGGGTCATAGTAGGCGGTGTGCGCCATCCGCGATTGGTACATCTCAAACTGGTGGGCAAAGAAAATTTTAATGTCGCGCGGCTGATCCGCCAGATTTTTAATAGCGACGTGGCGAATAAAAATATTTTTTTCGTTATAAACCAAATCTTTAAACTGCAGCTCCACGCCGAGTCGCGCATGGCGAGCCGTCGTCCGGCCGATGGGAGCATTTTCCTCCGTCGTCACCTCGATTTGCCACTCGGCGGCCTCGGTCCAGGAGAGCTCGCCTCCCACCCAGACCCCAACGCGGTGTACCAACTCACCGCCCACATGATTTTCGAGCCCAACATAGGGATAATAAAAATCGCGCACCTGAGCTCGGGTGTCGAGATTAACGAGGATCTGGCCGTTGCCTAGCGAGAGCGCTTTTGCCATACGCGTAATTCCAGATCGTTAAGGGCATTCATAAATGAGATGAAGGCTTCGTAGGGTGACTCGTAAGGACTAAAATATTTATGGACATCGCCGTCCTGCCACCACTTGGTACACATATAGTATAAGTGATCAGAGGTGCCGAGTCGACGCCAACTCTGGATAAGTTCCGGATCGCGCGTCGCCAGCACCGGCTGCTCTAATCCATACAGGCGAGTGGCCGCATCATGTTGCATCGCATTGGAGAGCCAGGCTGATAAATCACGCTCCGTATCCGCCCAGGAGTAAAAGTGGGGCACATCAAACTCGCCGCGCGTCGGGTAGCGCGCCGCCGCCTCCGTCACCGTCAAAAAATTATTATCCGGATGCCGCAACACCTCTGCCGGGAGCGCGCGCAAAAAATCAAAAATCCCCGTGTCGGCCCACTGGTGCTCGCCAAAAGTCTCGAAATCCATGAACAGAGTAACCACTTCGCCACTGCCGTTAATGGCACTGACCCACTGGGCAAATTTGCCGGCGTCGAGCGGCCACTCGCTCCAAGCGCGGGAGGAAAACCGAAACGCAATATCATCCGACAGCTTGTAATTTTTAAGCAAGAGCCGCAGCGAACGGGTCCCAAGGGGTTGGTAGACATAATTAGGCGAGCGCCACCCCAGCACGTGATCCGCCCCCTCGGCCAAAATTGCCTTAAATCCCAAGTCCTCAACCTCTTTGGCTAAGGAATTGTTGTAGATTAATTCGGTATGACGAAAAGACTCGGGCGCATAATCGAACAGCTCTAAAATCTTTTTGCGGTGAAGGCGGACCTGCTTCCGAAACTCCAGCGGTGAATACAGATAGGCCAGCGAGTGATAGTACGTTTCGTTAAGCAGCTCTACCCGGCCAGTCCGGACCAGAGCTTGGAACGAGGCCAGCACCTCCGGCGCATACTCCTCCAACTGTTCCAAAAAAATACCCGAGAGCGAAAAGGTGATTTTAAACTCGGGGTGCCGCTCTAACAACTCAAGTAGCACCGCGTTGGTCGGAAGATAGCACTTGGCCGCGACTTTTTGGATTATTTTTTTATTATTCGTCTTGGCGTCGGACTCATCGTTAAAATAATTACTATCTTGCCCGATATCAAAAACTCGGTAGCGCTTAACCCGCCGAGGTTGATGGGCTTGGAAATAAAAGCAGACCGAAGGCATGGCGTCCTCATTGTAGCGCGTCCCACGCGAGCAAACAAAAAAGCATCACGATGTTTGTAAGACATACGTGATGCTCGGCGGTCCCAGGTGGGACTGGGGAAAAATGTTGGCAGAAAGTGGGGTCCTCGTTTAGCCTTAGGTGGACGCCGCTCACGTACCACCCTGCTTCACCTAATTGATTGAGAGTGATGTAAACAACTAAGCTACTCTGGAAACGGCTGGCCTAGATCCAACTAGCATTACTGCTAGTTTTCGCTTTAGTTCAGAAAGTCGAGCACCCTTTCTGAAGTTGCCGTCCTCTACCCCAGGCTCGGAAAGAGCGCTGGTTTGGGCTAGGGTCCCGCTCACATCGCATGAAAGGGGCATTAGTGCCGCCGCGACGGGGGAATCGAGTTTTTCTTTCTTCAAAGACCCTTCTCTGCCGTAATCACCCTACACCTATCCCCCCAAGCTCGTCAACTTAGGCGAGAGCAGTCTCGGGTGTGAGGCGGCGATACAACTCAAGACAACGCTCGGCCGCCCGCGGCCACGAAACATTTTTCACTTCTTCGGTCCCATAGCGCGTCAGCGTTTGTTGCAAACTGGGATGCCGCAGCACGGCCACCACTTGATTAGCCATTTCCTCAATATCCCAAAAATCCACTTTAAGGGCGTGCGACAACACTTCAGAGACGCCTGATTGTTTAGAGACCATTACCGGCGTCCCGGCGGCGAGCGCCTCCAGCGGCGTGATCCCAAACGGCTCTGATACCGAGGGCAAAACATACAGATCGGCGGCAGCGTACATCCGCTGCAATTCTTCCCCGCGCAAAAAACCTGGGAAGAGGAAGCGGCGGCTGATCCCCAGCTCGGCTGCCAAACGGACCACCTGCCCCTCCATATCTCCCGCTCCTACCATCACAAAATAAACCTTTGGCTCTACCTGCAACACTCGTTGCGCTAACTGCACAAAATAATCCGGTCCTTTTTGCAAAGTGATCCGCCCCACAAAGAGCACGATTTTATTGCCCGCCGCTTTTAATTCTTCCAAAGCCGGTAGGGCGCGGGCCGCGGCAGGCGCAAGTTCGACGCCGTTATGCACCACCTGCACCTTGTCGGGCGAGACGCCATAATGAGCGACAATGATCTGCTTGGTCCAGTCACTAACAGCAACGATAGCATCGGCGGCCCGCATCCCCTCCCGCTCAATCTCGTAGACCGCCTGATTTACCCCACTGCCGCCGGTGCGGTCGAACTCGGTGGCATGCACATGGACCACCAGCGGCTTGCCGCTCACCGCCTTGGCCATCAAACCGGCGGGGAAGGAGAGCCAATCATGGGCATGAATAAGGTCGTACGCCTCGCGCTCGGCAATCCCCCGCGAGCGCTCGGCATAGGCCCGCACCTCTTCGAGTAAACTGTGGCCATAGAGCGGCAGCATCTCTGTGGCATAGAGCCGCGCGTATCCCTCGGGAGTGACGTAGGGCCGGATCAAACTGGGCACTGGGGCAAAGGTGAGATTTTCCAGACCGGCAAAACGCACGCTCATCGCTGGCGCGGTGACCGCCATCCGGCGCGGCAACACAAAAATAATTTGCGCGCCTGCTCCAACAAGCGCGCGTGAGAGTCCCTCGCAGGCAGTACCAAGCCCACCGCTATTGTGCGGCGGGAATTCCCACCCAAACATCAACACCCGGGGGCCCATGAATGAATTTATGATGGCGTGTTCCGCTTCAGTATATCACCGATCACTGGGGCCGACCAAAAAATTGAACGACGAAAAGCGCCGGAGCACCCTGGTACTCACCTCGGGCTACACCAATGCCGATTTCAGAAAATTCGGGCCGGAGAATATTGGCCCGATGAGCCGGTGACTGCATCCAGGCCGTCGTCACTGTCTCCGATTCATAATAGTTAACGGCTAAATTTTCACCTGCTTGGCCATAAGAGTATCCCGCCTGCTCCAGCCAGTACCAGGGCGTCCGCCCTTCAGGCGTGGTGTGACTAAAGTACCCGCGCGCCGCCATGTCATCCGCCTTCGCTTGCGCTGCTTTGGTCAGCCGCTCATTCGTAACGAGCGCGGGCAAAGCTTGGGCGGCGCGTTCTTGATTGGTGAGCAACACCACGCGATCGGGCACTACCAGGGAGAGAAAACGCCAGGTATCAAATTGCTCGGTGCCAAGGATGACGAGCGCGAGCAGAGCGAGCGCGAGCGCCCCGCCTCCGACGATAAGGCGGAGGCGGGGCGTCGTGAGCCGATAACGCTTAACCATACGCTAGCAGTATAGCCCGCCCACGGGGAGTTTAGCTAGTCCGAGCTGTCCTCCGTAGTCACTGGGGGAAATTAACCCGCTCCCCTCCCGCAAGAGCGACCGAGCCAAGCAGTTGCCGCAAACGGTTCGCCAACACGGCTTGATCCGCAGCCGTAAATTCGGCAATAGTCCCCGGCGGATAATTAGCAAACTGGCTTTGGCCAATCCGCGTTTCAAATTCAAAACAACTGCCCGAGCGACGCAGATAGAGACGGTAAAGTTCGCCGCGGGCGTAGTGGCCCGTCGCCGCATCACTAAGCGGCCGAAAGACGCTCGTCGCAGACTGATCGGAGGAGGTGGCGCTGGTGGGCTCAAGAGACTCATACCCCGCGGGCGGCGTCTCAAGGCACAGCCGTTCAGCGATCAGATCCGAGCGCCGCTTGATCCGCAATCCCGCACTCTCAAAATTACTCCCCTCGTAAGCCGAACCGGTGTAGTAGAGACAGTAATCAAAGTTCTCCAGCTCGCACGGTGGGATATAGCTTTTAGTTAGAATCTGCTCCGGCTTCACGGCTAAACTGAAGTCGGCGGGATAGTGAAAGCTGATCTCCGGTGTTGAGACCGAGTTTTCGGGTGCCACCGGAGTGGAGCTACTAGAAAGAGGCGAACGTGGACCCGGTGGAGTAGCGTGGAGCAAGGCCCACCAGCCAATCACCACCACCCCAACAATCACGCCAACCAAAGTAATAATTTTAGTCCCTGACATGGCAACAACCGTACTGTTTATTTATGAGCATTGGATAAAGCAAGTTACGAGAGAGCTTCATTAGCTTTAAATCCGAGATACAGGCCGACCAGCGCGCCCGCGGAAGAAAAAACGAGCCCGGACAGAGAAAAAGGGCCGGCACCCCACCAGAGCGGGATTGCCCCGCCGACGGTTGAACCAATGACGAGACCCAGCCAAATAAGCGGTTTACTGGTCATGGCTCTTATCGTAGCACAGACCCTGCCTCTCTACCTCGCGTTAGTCATTGTGCTTTTTAAATAATTTGGTACCATTTGGCTCCCCGTCTAGACGACGGGAGGAACTGATTGGGTCTTTGACAATCACTTACCCTAAGCTTACGAAAGGAGGTTACCGCTAGGAGCGAGGAGAAGCATCGCACCCGAATGGTTCGGGAGCGAGCAATAGTATCGTAGTCTGCAAATGTGAAAACGAAAGGAATCGCATGCGAAGTAGTACTGGGACACGCATCTGGACGAGCATCACGAGCGTGGTTGCGCTGGCCATGACGGCCCACGGAGCCACCGTGTACGTTAATGCAGCCCGGCCTGACGACAGTGGCAACGGCCTCAATTGGAGCGCCGCTAAGCAAAGTCTGCAGGCTGGGCTCACGGCGGCCTCAAGCGGCGATGAGATCTGGGTAGCGGCAGGGACCTATAAGCCCAGCACGCCGGCGGGACGGCTCGCCACCTTCACCATGAAGGACGGCGTCAGTCTCTATGGCGGCTTTGCCGGCACGGAAACGCAGCGCAGCGAGCGCAATCCGAATCCGGCTACCAATGGCACCATCTTAAGTGGCGACATCGGCAGCGTGGGAGTAGACACCGACAACTGCTACACCGTGGTGACCCGCTCTAATGTCACGGCAATACTGGACGGCTTTACCGTCCGCGATGGCCGCGGCATCATTTACTCCACCGGGAGCGGAATCTCAAGCGGCCGCTCGAGCGGCACCAGCATCTTTACCGTCGCCAATTGCTTGATTACTCAAAACAAAGGGCTGCGGAATGCGGGTGGGATGAACGCCGGTCCGGGCACCGTGTTGACTGACGACGTCTTCAGCTATAACGAAACCACTGCCGACGCGTATCATCTGACGGCCGGCGGCGGCTTGGCGATTTTCACCGATACCGATACCACGGTCACTCGGTGCAAATTCCAGCACAACACCGCAACAAGCGTTGACAGTACGGGCGATGCGGGCGGCGGCGGCGCTTACTCTAAACCACTCGCTCATACCGTTACCTTCGACAGCTGCGAGTTCAGCAATAACAGCGCCTACACGGGCGGCGGTTTAGAGATCGGGACGAGCAGTGGCGGGACAACCAACACCATTCTCACCAACTGCCTGGTTACCGATAACACCGCTGACGCAAGCGGCGGAGGAATTACCGGCGGTGGCGGCATCTTTGCACTCAATGCGGTCACGATTAGCGACTGTCGCATCGAGAACAATCACGCCGACAACACCCTCCGCGGCGGTGGCGGCATCTTAAGCTTTGCCACCATGAGCGTGGAGCGCTGCCGAATTATCTCGAACACCGGTTCGTACGGAGCAGCCATAGCCTTTTGGCCCGCCAGCAATCGGACCATGGCCGTAACCAACACCTTGTTGGCTCACAACACCTCATACGTGAGTGGTGCCCTCTATGTTGCTGGCGGCACGGCCGGCGCTGATCTAACTCTCACAAACTGCACCAGCGCGCAGAATCCGACGAGTGGCACATATGACATCGCCTTTGCCAATCAGCTCTACCCCGCTACGATCCATCTCAAAAACTCCATTCTCTGGGGCTGTGCCGCCAACGGCACCGAAATCCAGCCCAACTCCTCCATCACCGTCACTAACTGTGACGTACGGAATGGCTGGAGTGGAAACGGGAGCAATAATCTAAGCAATAGCGATCCCCTCTTC
>CAZMMP010000017.1:9154-10777 GCA_964567425.1 uncultured Candidatus Saccharibacteria bacterium | reverse complement strand
CCCCGTTTCGACCACTACAGTGGTGTACGTTACGCGATAGTTGAGCTCGCTTAAGAGGCTAAAACATGCTAGAGTCAGGCCATGAAAAAGCTAATTTTTATGGCCTTGTTTGTTGTTGCGATTGCGGTAACGCCGGTTTTTGCCCAGACTATTCCGGCCGGGCAGACGCTTGAAGGATATATTGCCGGATTGCGAGCAAGTATCGAGCGGATGACTCGAGAGCTTAACCAGCTTTTGGCTCAGCAACGGGGTGACTGGTGCTATGACTTCAACCGTAATTTTGGCGTGGGGGAGAAAGGTGAGATAGTTGATCGCTTGATCAAAAATCTCAAGCCGGAGATTTCGGCTAACTACCCCGAGTTTAACGACAATGTTCTCGCCTGGGTCAAAGAGTTCCAAACTAAATACGGTATCCCGAGCACGGGCTATGTCGGCTCGCTCACTCGCGCTAAGTTAAATGAGTTGTACGGGTGCAAAACACAGGCTCTTAAGGTCGTTGATCCTAATGGCGGTGAAAAGTGGCAAATTGGTTCAACCCAAACCATTAAATGGGCAGGTGGCGATCAGAGTAAATCTGTGAATCTTGGATTGATTAGTCTGTCGGCGAATCATGCTTGCATGAAAAAAGGAGGCTCGATTTGCCCGATGGATATTAGTAATGTTGTCGATATTATCCGCGGAGCATCCAATACAGGATCTTATGTTTGGAAAGTGGATTTGCAGAACGATTACAATAATAAATATGGGGGACGCTTTTGGTTGGTGGTGAGTCAGGATGCGGGCGCTCGTGCGGAGAGCGATGAAGTGTTTGATATTATTCCTGCGACTGTTTCGGCTGCCGCTCTTACCGTCACTGCTCCCAACGGCGGCGAGCAGTGGGTGGCCTATGATACGAAAGATATCACCTGGGATTGGCCGAACGCTAAGCGGACGGATAAGGTGGATATTTTCTTAACTCCTCCTCTAAGTCCTTGCCCAGTTAATCTGTCTTGCGATCCAGCGTCACCGATAGTGCTAGACAAAGATATTAATGTTCGGGCGCTGTACCATTGGATTGTCGGCACAGACATAGGTAATAAGCTCATTCCTCCCGGCAAATATATAGTAAGTGTTTGCTCCTCCAAAAATGATATACCATGTGACTCAAGCGATGCGTATTTCACTATCGTTGCGCCAGCTCACAAGCTGCGCGTTTGTCCGGACGAGAAGATTATCGACGCGATACCTACGGGGTCCGGGCCTACGGATGAACTCGGTTTGGTGACTTACTTCATAATGAATGGAACGCGCTGGGAACTCGAGCACTTTGATCTCGGCTGGGTGACGCGCAATTGTAGCGTCAAAGAGCAAACAGTGTACTAAACTCGAGGGCGATTTGCTACAATTTAGCTGATGTTAAGCTGGAGCGCTCGACGGCGGATCGGATACTTCGCGTTTGTGATCGCGGTGCTAGCCGTGCTGGGTAGCGCGGTCTACGTCTTCTACAAACCGGCTCCTTCTTGCTCTGACGGCAAGCAAAATGGCGCTGAACTCGGGATTGATTGCGGCGGCAGTTGCGCTCGCGTGTGCCCGCTTGAAGTCTTGCCCGTTCAAATCCTCTGGTCGCGGCTCTTTACCGTTTCT
>CAZMMP010000017.1:0-9144 GCA_964567425.1 uncultured Candidatus Saccharibacteria bacterium | reverse complement strand
TACTCCCATGGCGAATGGGCAATCGGGTAATTATGATGTAGGCGCTCTCATTAAAAACCCCAATCTTCATCACGGTACCGGGGCCTTCCCCTATACGTTTAAAATCTGGGACGAAGCGGGTGTCTTGCTCTCAACCCGCAAGGGGAGTGCTTGGTTGAACCCTGGTGAGCAACTCGTGGTCTTTGAACCGCGGATTGCGGTCGGTACTCGGGCTCCCGCGCGGGCTGATTTTGAAATTTCTGCAGCGCCGGTTTGGCAAAAAATAACCGGTGAATTGCCCATCCTTACTATTGGGAAGAAAAATTTTACTAATCTGCCAACGCCCCGGCTCGATAGCTCGATTAAAAATGATTCGCTTCAAAATCTTGGCGGCTTTACCGTGGTGGCGGTCCTCTCCGATGAAGCCGAAAACGCGGTGGCGGTAAGCTCGACGTATGTGGAGTCGCTCCCGAGCGGCGCCACCGCCCCCCTAGTCTTTACCTGGCCAGCGCCGCTTGCGACGCCCGTGACCTTTATCGACCTCTACCCCCATTTAAAACTCTCGTCGATGTGATATCCTAACGCCATGGTAGCCTTGGCTCGCAAGGTGCTCCGCGGTGGAGTGGACTGGCTCACGCTGGCCGCTCTTTTGCCGATTACGGCGGCGGGCCTGGTGACGATGAATTCATTTACCGCCGAAAGTTATTTTTTTGATCGGCAGTTGCTATGGGTGATCGTCTCTCTCGGGATCTTTTTTGGCGCCAGTCTGGTTGACTGGCGCTTTTTGCGGCAGAGCGGCACCTTGGTGGCCGTCTATGGACTCGGCTGTCTCTCGCTCCTCGCTCTCTCTGTCCTCGGTCACACTGCTAAGGGGGCCCAGAGCTGGTTTGAGCTTGGCGGCGTAGCGCTCCAGCCGGCTGACTTTATGAAGCTGGTCGTCATCCTAATGCTGGCTAAATATTTCTCTCGTCGCCATGTGGAGATTGCGCACTGGCGGCATATCTTGGTTTCGGCCGTCTATGCGCTCATTCCGTTTTTACTTATTTTAATCCAGCCCGATTTTGGTTCGGCGATGATCATTTTTCTCATCTGGCTTGGGATGATTATCTTCTCTGGGGTCTCCAAAAAGCATCTCGGCGTTGTGGTTGGCCTGGGAGCGGCCAGCTTTCTCATTGCCTGGTTCTTTCTCTTCGCGCCCTATCAAAAAGATCGAATCATGACCTTTCTCCACCCGCTCGCAGATATTCGCGGCGCGGGATACAACTCCTTTCAATCAATGGTGGCGATCGGCTCGGGCCAGGTCTGGGGCAAGGGGGTCGGGTACGGCACCCAGTCGCGGCTCCAGTTCCTCCCCGAGTACGAGACCGATTTCATCTTCGCTGCTTTTGCTGAAGAGTGGGGATTAGTCGGCTCGAGCCTCCTTCTTTTCCTATACGCACTTATTTTTTGGCGAATCATTCGCCTGGCCATGGTCAGTGATTCTAACTTTGAGGCGCTCTTTGGGATCGGACTCGTGATCTTTTTTATGAGTCACTTTGTCATCAACATCGGGATGAATCTCGGCCTCTTGCCGGTCACCGGCCTAACCCTGCCGTTTATGAGCTATGGCGGCTCGCACTTAGTGGTGGAATTTCTTGGTCTGGGGATGCTGGCGGGCATGAACCGCTACAGCCGCGGCTTTCACCGCGACGACCTTAAGAATGAGTTTTTAGGAATCGGCTAATTTTACTTACTGAAGAGAAGCGCGACAATAGGTTCCGGCAGAGGCGTTAGAAACGCTAAGACTTATAGCGTTTGGTGGTCGAGAGCATGTTTGGTTTTGCCCCTCAAGGACCCAGTAAAACTCTTTATTGGCGGCAGTGTAAGAATAAATTGCGCCCATCCATTCATTGTTGGTAGTGTCGGCAAAAAATCTTTTTGTGTTAACGGGAGGATAAGAAGGAATAAATTCATCCAGATTGTCTTCCAAGGTAGCGCTGGCGGGGTAGTTACATTTTCCGAGGGCAATATTGGCAGCCGAACACCACCCGCATGAATCATTGGTGGTCGGGTAACCTCCACCTAAGCAGTTATAGGTAGTGGTGACGGGATAGGTATTGTATTTTGATCGATAAAGTTCAGCTGCGTTGGCATACTGCAACACCATTCTATTTATGTTTGCATTATTAGCTTTTGAACGGGTGCTGGTCAGTGATCCTAAGATTACGCTCGCCAGTAACGTGATAATTGAAATGACCACCAATAATTCAATGAGGGTAAAGCCGCGGGTTTTCATGAGAGGATTATACTTGAATTTAATAATTAGGGCCACGCTACGGCAATGTACGAACAGGTAATCGGCAGTGTGACATTGGTTTTCATTCCATTGTCAGTGGTGCCACACCAGACGCGGGCAGCGGGCGAAAGATTAAAGGTCACCATGTCGCCCACGAAGCTGTTTAATTGGATGGACTGAACTGGTCCCGAGCCGGTAAAGTTGCCAGAGAGCCCAAAGCCACTTTGATAATTGCCGCTACCAGAGCCGCTATAGTTAAGCCAGGTCGAAAAGGGGAGATCAGAACAGCTGCCGCTGCTAGGGTCACACGAGTATGTCCACGACTTGGAGCGTTCGGAGGAAGAAATGGCCATCCCGATCAGCGTACTGTTGCCCACAAAGGTTGGGTCTTGCTGGCTGGCGGGGATCGAGGATTGTTGAGTAATGCTTACCACGCTCACAAACTTGTAATCCTTGCCGGTCGGGTCGGTTTTATACCAATAGCCGCGGTTATCGCCGGTGGGGAAGTATCCCGCAGTAGGGACATCAGGATCTTTGGGTAACGTTTTAAGATACGGATTAAGTTGGGTGCTAAGGGTGTTAGGGACGCGGTAAGAAGTATCGCCGCATTCAAAGCAAACGGCATTACTGGCATTGTTGGGGTTAGTAACAATAGGGTAATGTCCGTTTACAATGTTGTATTGCTCCAAGGCGAGCGCAATTTGATGCATATCGGCGCTGCGGCGCGCAATCGAGGCGCGAGCGCGAGTGCTCGAAAGGCTGGCCAAAATAATACTCGCTAGGAAGCTGATGATCGCGATTACTACCAACAATTCAATTAAGGTGAAGCCTCGATTTTTCATTCGCGCGAGATAGCTTAATTAGTTGCTTTTAGTATACAGGAGAATTGTCTGCTCGGCCATAGCTTCTTTGGTTAAAGAAGCTAGCGCGGTGTGGATAGCGTCGCCCAACTCTAATCGGAGGCGATGGTCGCGAAGGAGTTCATTTAAAGCCTCAACTAATGACGGCGCGTCGTTGCTGGGGACGAGGCGACCGACCTCGGGGTTGGGGATCATGTCCGGTAAGCCGCCCACGCGCGTGGCGATGACTGATAAGTGGGCAGCGCCGGCTTCCATAATCACGTAGGGCAATCCTTCTTTAAGCGAGGTAAGGGTAAAAATATCAAACCCTTTCAAGTAGCGCGCCGCGTCGGCCACGAAGCCGAGGAGGAAGACTTTATTTTCCAAACCATGGCTAACAATGAATTGAGCGATCGGGTGTCGCTCTTCGCCATCGCCAATGATCACTGCCTGCCAATTGTCTCCCGGCAGGCGGCTGAGAGCGTTGATCAAAAGTTTTAAATTTTTGTTGGGGGTTAGCTCAGCGATGGTTCCGATCCAAACGGTGAGCGGGTCAGTCGAGAGGCGGGGCTCTCGTCGCCGCAAACTCTCTCGCGCGTCATAGCGTCCCAAAAGAGCGGGAGGAGTGATGCCGTTTGGAATAAGATGAATTTTGTTTTGGCACCAAGGCAGGGCTTCCCCCGCTTCGTAATCGCTGCGCGTGATCGTGATCACGTGGTGGCACAAGAGAGCGGTGAGCCACGAGATTAGCCAGATTAAGCGCCGGCTTAGGGCCGAGCGCGGTTCATTCCAGGCCCAGCCGTGAGCGGTAAAAATGATTCGGGGGACGCGGGCGAGGCGGGCCGCTAGGGCGCCCAAGCCGCCCATTTTGGAGCTGTTCAGATGGACCACGTCCGGCCGCTCGCGGCGAAAGAGTTGCCAGAGAGCGAAGAAAGTTCTAACTTCCTGAGCTGGATTGATGTCTCGCTCAAGTTGGGAGAGGCGAACAACGCGGATGCCGGCCGCGGTCAGGCGGTCGGGGAGAGCGTGGCCAACGCCACAAGCCACCGTTATTTCAAAGTCGGTCGGCGGCAGGGTGGTCGCCAGATCATAGACGTATCGTTGCGCCCCACCCCAGTTGCCTTTAGTGATAAGAAACAGGATTTTCGTAATGCCGCCACTATAGCACAGTTGGTAGTTTTGTGGTATGATTGCTGAACCTATGGCTTTCCGTTCTCGCGCCCGCTTTCTTATTCTCCTGGTGGGAGACTTGTTGGTGTTAACGCTCGCTCTCTGGTTGACGCTTGCTCTTCGCTATCTTGCCTGGCCGTCAACGGAACTTTTTCTTGGCCACTTGTCGGGTTTTGGCTGGCTCTTTTTGCCGTCGATTCTTAGTTTTTTTATCTATGACTTGTATCGCCCTCGGACGCTGATCTTTAATCCCTCCCTTGCGCCCCTCGTGCTGCAGGCCCAGCTGCTCAATAGTATTATTGCCGTGCTCGCTTTTTACTTTATCCCGTATTTCAACCAAATCGGAGTTACTCCTAAAAAAAATTTATTCATTTATTTAGTGGTCTCCTCGGTCTTGCTCTTGGCGTGGCGCCAGCTCTTAGCTCGCGCGCTCTACCGTCCCCGTCGGACTGTTATCCGTTTTCAGTGTCGAGGAGCTGAAGTAGAAGAATTGCGCTTGGCGCTCGAGCAAACCGAGCGCTACCGCTTGGCGGCAGTGGGGGAACGGCCGCAACTAATTATTGTTAACCGCTATGAAGCGCAGTCGGAGGAGGAGTTAGCGGAGTTTTATCAACTGCTGTTTCAGGGAGTTCAGTTTGTCGGAGTTCAGGAGTTATACGAGGAGGTGTTTGGCCGCGTGCCGCTCGGATTAGTTAATGAACGCTGGTTCCTCGAACAAATTTCCAATCGTCCCACGCTGCTCTATGACGCGTTGAAGCGGGGAATGGATCTATTCCTGGGCTTGGGCGTAGGGATGCTCTCGCTCGTGGTCTACCCGTTTATTATTTTGGCGATTAAGCTAAACGACGGCGGGCCAATCTTTTTTATTGACGAACGAGTGGGGCGCCATGGCCGACCGATTTGGATCGCTAAGTTTCGGAGCATGGTGCCGCGGCCGGAGCTTCACGAGGCGCGGATTACTCGAGTAGGACGCTTCTTGCGCCGGACGCGGCTGGATGAGTTGCCGCAAATCTGGAGCGTGGTGCGAGGAGAGCAGTCGCTCATTGGTCCGCGCCCCGAGCGGCGAGAGTATGTTGAGCTGTACCGCACCCGGATCCCTTTTTACGATGCTCGGCACAGCATCGCGCCGGGACTCTCGGGGTGGGCGCAGATGTATCACGAGGACCACCCTCATTTTACTGTGGCGGAGGATCAGACTCGCGAGAAGTTGTCGTATGACTTGTATTACATTAAGCATCGCAGCCTCTGGCTCGATATTGCCATCGCGTTAAAGACCATTAAAGTGCTGCTGCGGCGGCAGGGAATTTAAAAGTATCGATGAATCTTAGTTTAGCTCATTGGTTCCAAAGTTTTGCGGGTCGAGCGCCGTGGCTTGATCAGCTGATTATCTTTTGTGCGAATGAGCTCGGCTGGGTGGAGGTAGTGGTGTTAGTTTTGATGGCGGTATTCTTATTTCGTCGCGCGCAAGCGCGCGAAGCGACGGTAGCGGCAACACTCTCGGCGCTAGCAGCCTGGAGTGCTAGTATGGCGATCAAGCTTTTATATGTCAGCAATCGCCCCTTTGTCGGCCGGCCGGCCGCTAGCACCCTGTTAACCTATGGCGGACCCGACTCCTTCCCTTCCTCGCACGCCAGCTTCTTTTTTGCGATTGCGTTTGGGCTCTACTTTTATCATCGTCGCTTAGGAGATCTCGCTCTGCTGATTGCGGTGCTAATTAGTCTGGCCCGCGTTATCGCCGGTCTTCATTGGCCGCTTGATATCGGAGGAGGGGTGGTGCTTGCTGCTCTGGTCGCTGTTGGTCTCCATTCTCTTTTTCCCCAATGGGCGTCTCGACGGTAGTGCGCTATAATAAAAAGTATGAAACTCATCACCCAAGCTTTGTTTTCGCTCCTGGTAGTTGGTCTGGCCGTTACCGCGCTCTCGCACGCACCGATGTTTGCTGTGCGTGAAGCCGCTCCTGACGCCTCGCAATTGGCCGCCGTAGAACTAAGTGGTGCCGAGGCTACTCCAGCGGCGATGTCTGACGCGACGGCGATGCCGGAGGTCGCGCCGCGTACTCCCACCTTCCCGCCGCTCACCGCTAAGTTTGCGATTGGTGATACGGGGACCCATGTGACTCAGCTTCAAGAGATGCTCGCCACGCTCGGGCTGTACTCGGGCGCCGTGAATGGTAAGTATGATGCGGCCACGGTGCAAGCGGTAAAAGATTTTCAAACTAAATATAATTTGCCGGTCACTCCCGAGACGGCCGGCCTCGCTGGTCCCGGCACTCGCGCCAAACTTAACGAAGTTGTGGGAGCAACGGCAGCGGTAGCTCCTACGACGCCTGCGAATACCCCCGTCACCCCTCCAAGCACCCCAGCTTCTTCAGTTGGTACTTCCCCGGCAAGCACTGTTTTGCTCGATCTCTTCCAACCCCTGCTTCATCTGCTCTCTAACTAAAATAAGGCCAAGATTAAACCTACTTCAGCCAAGGTATTGACAGAATAATATCAAATACTGTAAAATAAACGCAGCTTAACTGGACGATTCCGGTTTCCCGGCTTGGCGGATCCCAAGCGCGGTCTATGGATAATAGACCAAGATCTTTTTAAGGAGTAAGCCATGGATAATGGCACAAATGCTCTCGAACGATTGTGGAAGGTTCAAGCTTCGGTGAATCATCTGATCCTCAAGGGTTCGCGCGATGCACGAAAGGTCGCTGAGCATCTGCAGGCGATCATTGAAGATGCGAAGAGATTTGGCGTGGCCCCATTCCGCATCCTCTCCACCTTCGATCTCGTTGTCCCCCTCGACTTCACCCCCGAAGCCAACCTCACCTGGTGTGGCATCCAGTATCCCCTCCCCACCGACTTGGTCCAGCCGGGCCAGACGCTCGAAGTGGGTATCTGCGAGCAGATGACGGATGACACGACCACTTCGGACGAACGCATCGGGTTTGTGAAAGAGAATGGCGGCAAACTGCTCGGTGCGGTGGGCCAAAACCTGGTCTACCCCAATTGCCGAGACGAGTTACCTGGCGGTTACTGGTACGCTTCGTTTGACGAGCGAGAGAAGTTGCCGGTCCGCGACGGCTGCCGCCATGTGCCGGGCGTGGGCGTCTGCTCGGGCGGCTGCTTCGATCCGGACTTCGGCTTCGAGGGCGTCTGGGATCGCGTCAACCGCTTCTTGTGCTTCCGCGACAAGAAGTAGTACTTGGAAGCTCGGATGCTTGTTTCAGCATCTCGAGCCCCCTAGAACCTTTGAGCGATTTATTTTGCTCACGGGTTCTTTTTTTATATACTAAAGCCGGAATCTTGATGGGGCGGGCGGCTACTGGCTCCCCGCTATCAAATTCTCGACAAGGGCTATCGCGGGTGGTTTGCCGGGCACTGCTTGGCAAGCGAGGGCAATCCTTGGAGAAAAAATCACCATAAGTCGGTGCACTAAACTGGCGAGCATGAGGCTCGACATAAAATACAGAGAGTGGCCGATGCCGCTCTTGGTGGACCGGATGGTTTAGTGCACGTGTCCACGACGACTACCGCCATGTGCCGAACGTGAACGTCAACTCGGACGGCAACTTCGATCCGAACTTCGGCAACTTCGAGAACGTCTGGGATCGCAACAACCGCTTCTTGTGCTTCCGCAACTTACCTGATTTCTCCTCCGCTAGCGCGGAGGAGTTTTTCCGTTCAGCTTCTTCTTCCAGCCGCCGAGCATCCGGCCGATTTCTTCAAGGTCGAGCAGTAACTTGCTATATTGCTTGTGGTCAATTACTTTATGTTCCCAGCCAATTTGGAGAAATAGTTTAAGCAAGTCTGCTTTGGCGATTGCCTGTGATACCAGATTAAGCTTTTCAAATTTATCACCAGCAAAACAGGCGCGAAAAAGGTATTCGAGCAAGGCCAAAAATAGTTCGTCAATTTTAGCTCCCAGCGTGACGCGGTCAACGCGCTTGAGATTGACTAAGTAGGCGTGCCATACTTGATACAAATGCTTGCTTCGAGTCAGCACAAGCGGGATCTGCGGGGGGGGGGGTTACTCGGCAGAGATTCACTCATGAGTATAAAGATATCATAACGGTTGAGAATTTGTTAAGCGCCTGGCGGTGCTTTCTCCGCGGTAAACAAGTTAAGGCTGATGTGCGATCCTTTCAATTTGATCTTAGTAACAATATCTCACTATTGCTCGGGGAGCTGCAAAGTAAAACGTATCAACATGGACCATATCAAGCTTTCAGCATTGTCGACCCCAAGCCGCGACTCATCCACAAGGCGTTGTTGCGCGATCGGGTTGTCCATCATTTAATCTACCAGGCGCTCTACTGGCATTTCGATACCCGCTTTATTTTTGATTCCTATTCTTGTCGCAACGGCAAGGGTACGTTCAAAGCTATTGATCGATTTAATTTATTTGCCCGACGCGTCTCGCGTAATCATACCCGCCCTTGTTGGGTGCTGAAATGCGATATCAAAAAATTCTTTGCCAGTGTTGATCACGAGGTGCTTAGAGAAATTTTGGCCCGACACATCACTGATCCTAATTTACTCTGGCTTTTGGGCCAGATCATTGACGGTTTCTCAACTGATGATGTTGGAGTAGGCAAGGGTTTGCCGTTGGGTAATCTAACCTCCCAGCTTTTGGCAAACATTTATCTTGATGAGTTCGATCGATTTGTAAAACAGGAGTTGCGAGTGCCGTATTACCTTCGCTACACCGATGATTTTGTTATTTTATCTGACGACAGAAATTATTTGAAGAAACTATTACTAAAATTAGCTGGTTTTTTAGATCGTCGACTTAAGCTCTCTTTACATGAGCGAAAAGTGTTTATTAAAACTTATGCCTCGGGCGTGGATTTCCTCGGTTGGGTCAACTTTCTCCACCATCGCCAACTGC
>CAZMMP010000016.1:0-10877 GCA_964567425.1 uncultured Candidatus Saccharibacteria bacterium | reverse complement strand
ACTTTCCGCTACCGCCCGAGCCGCTGGACTATTGCCATATTGTTCAGCTGGGACATAAATGGCAAAACCGGAGTACTTGCCGCCCTCGCCTGTAGTCCGATCCGGGCGGCGTCCGGGATAATCGTTGAAGTGAAGGTGGAGCGTGATATCAATGGCGTGCTCGTTGGCCCACTTCGTTAAGCCATACAGGCGCAAGGCGACCGTAGCCGGCGCCTTGGCATGAGTAACAGCGGAGATCCCGGTACCGCCACCGACCGCGGCCCAACTCTTAGCTTCGGCATGTGAGGCTTGCTCCCAGGCGATAATATTGTTCCACTCGTCGCTAAAATATTGGCGCAATTCGGGCAACCATTCGTGCTCGTCACGGCTAACTGTCACTTCGTAATGCGAGTCAGCGGCTATGAGCTGGGCCAAATCCCGCCCGAGCTCGGCGGTTAAATTACGCTCTTTAAGAGTGCCAAACTCTGCTCCCCCAAAGTCGGGCTCGTGCCCGGGCACTACGAGGACCCGCACCTTGTTCGGCATTTTGGTTTTGCGCGGATGAGGAGACTCCGCGGCCGCATAATGCTTTTGAATTTCGACAATTGTCCGCGGATCGTGTACCAGCACCAACGAGAGATTGCGCACCCCCTCCCAGACCGGCGGCAAATTAGCGGCCAGGGCCACGAGCGCTAAAAAACCGATGACAACCCAAGGGCGGCTCATCGGTTTAGTATAGCGTAGCTCGATTGCGAGCGAAACGGATTACTTGCGCGGCTTCTTGACGCGGCGCGTCACGACAAAGTTTTTAGAATATTTTTTCGGATGGCGAGTCTTAACACCGTAGGCGAGCTTGCCCCAAGGCGTCTTAGGACCGCGCCGGAGACCGATACCCTGGCGACCTTCACCACCGCCGTGCGGGTGATCCACCGGATTCATCACCGAGCCGCGCACCGTTGGGCGGATACCGAGCCAGCGCGAGCGACCGGCTTTGCCTAAGTTAGCCAGCTTCTGCTCCGGATTAGAAACGGAGCCAATTGAAGCCCAGGCATTTTCATTGATCTTACGAACCTCGGTTGAAGGCAGTTTGATCTGGGTGTAACCAGCATCATTAGAGAGCACTTGAGCAAAGCTGCCAGCACTGCGCACTAATTTAGCTCCCCCGCCGGGATGAAGTTCAATATTGTAAACAAACGCGCCGACCGGGATCTTCTTAAGCGGCAAACGATTGCCTGGTTTCACTTCAGCATTAGGGGAAATAAGAAAGCGCTCCCCCACCGTCACCGATTGCGGCAAAAGGACGTAGCGCTTAGCACCGTCTTGGTACGTCACCAAGCCAATAAAACCGGTGCGGTTAGGATCATACTCCACCGACTCAAGCCGAGCCGAGATTTCGCGCTTATCATAAGCAAAATCAATCTCGCGGAAGAGACGCTTGTGACCGCCACCTTTGTGACGAGTGGTTAAACGACCTTGGCTATTGCGGCCAACGGCGCGCTTGCGACCATAGGTTAAAGATTTTTCGGGCTCGGTACGCGTGAGCAGAGTCCGGTACGGGACGGTACTCGTTTGGCGACGCGAAGGGCTGGTGGGGCGGTAAGATTTCATATGATTAAGCTAAATCAATTTTGTCTCCTTTCTTTAAATAAACCATTGCCTTCTTAAAGCCAGGTCGCGTGCCGCGACGACCGCGCACAATAAGCTGTTTGGGGCGAACCGTGAGGATCGTCACCTGGCGCGGTGTTACCTTGTACTGGGCTTTGATAGCCGCCCGCACCAGCGCTTTGTTGGCACTGGCCGACACCCGAAAGGTGTACACTGGACGATCTTCATTCATCGCCAGGACGGAGGCGCGTTCGGTTACATGAGGAGTAAGCGTAATCATGATCGTAATTATTTGGCGCCGCGACTCGCTAACACCTCAAGGCTTTTAGCTGGCTCGGTGATGACGAGATACTGATAATTGAGCACATCGACCGGATTAAGATTGCGCGCCTCCTCCACCGAAACGGTGGGCAAATTGCGCAAGCTCCGCACGGCCACCTCGTTGTGAGTCGGGAGCGAAACAAGCGCACGGTTACCTTTTTTGTAGGCCAATTTTTCGAGTCCTTTTACCTTGGCCAATTTACCAAAAGCGGCAGCAGCGACTTTAGTTTTCCCCGCCGTTAACCCCAAATCACTCACAAACACAATCTCGTTATCGCGCCACTTTTGAGATAAGAGCGTAAAGAGCGCTTTCGTCTTCATCGCGCGATTAATCTTTTTGGCATAATTACGCTCGGCTTTTGGGCCGTGGCTCACGCCACCACCCTTCCAGATGGGGCTGCGGATTGAACCGTGACGAGCTCGGCCGGTACCTTTTTGCTTCCACGGCTTTTTGCCGCCGCCGCGCACCTCGCCGCGACCGCGGCTGGCCGCCAAGACCGGGCGTTCATTCGAGCGCATCGAGACCACGACCTGCTGCACTAAGTCAGCGTTCCACGGCAAAGCGAAAAGCTGCTCCGGCAAGGCGATCGTGCCCGCTTCTTTACCGTCTGGATTGTAGATTTTCGCTTCCATGGTGGTGAATTCAGAGTGATTACTTAACAACAATTTCGAGCTTGGTTCCCCGCCGACCGGGCACCGCGCCGCTCACGTAGAGCTCCTTGGCTTCAGGATCAACTTTAACAATCTGCAGTCCTTTGACGGTGACGCGCTCGTGGCCCATCCGGCCAGCCATGCGCATCCCCTTTGGCACCCGCGTCCGCAACCCGCCGCCGATCGAACCCGGCTCGCGTTCAGAGTGCTTTTGGCCGTGGGTACGCGGGCCGCCGCGGAAACCATGACGCTTCACTACTCCTTGAAAGCCTTTGCCTTTGGAGAGGCCGCTCACTGCCACTGCCGCTCCCTCGGCCACGCCATCCAGCGTCGCATCAGGAGCCATCTTGACCACCGTCACCGGCCAAACGCGGCCGCGGTCGTCAAAAATTTGGGTCATCTTTACTTTGTGAGCGATAAGCATCGTCATGTTAGATCTGTTTAACGTCGATATTGACGCCGGAAGGGAGATTTAAGTTCGTGAGACTCTCGATGATCTTGGGTCCGGGATTGATGATGTCGATCAAGCGCTTATGAATGCGCATCTCGAACTGCTCGCGTGCGTTTTTGTGCACGAAAGAGCTGCGGTTGACCGTGTACTTCTTGATTTCGGTCGGGAGCGGGATTGGCCCCTGGAACTTAGCGTCCACGCGCACCGCCGTATCGACGATCTGCTTAATGCTCGCGTCCAGGATCTTTGACTCGTAAGCCGCAACCCGGATGCGGAGTTTGGGAATCTCCCCTTCCTCGCCTGAATGGGCGCCCTTCTTCTTGCTGGTGGTTGCGGTGGTCATACGAGTGGAAAGTACGAGGAGGAGGCGTTAGGCGACGATCTTAGTAACCACACCCGCGCCGACCGTCTTGCCACCCTCACGGATCGCGAAGCGCGTCTTCTCTTCCATGGCGACCGGGGCCATGAGCTTAACCTTAAAGGTTACCGTATCGCCCGGCATTACCATCTTGGACGGATCCGGCAAGGTCACCTCACCCGTCACGTCGGTGGTACGGATATAGAACTGGGGCTTGTAGCCAGAGAGGAACGGCGTGTGACGACCACCCTCCTCTTTCTTCAAGATGTAGACCTCCGACTCAAATTCGGTGTGCGGAGTCACGCTGCCCGGCTTAGCCAAGACCTGACCGCGAGTTAGATCCTCTTTCTTAAGACCGCGAACGAGAATACCAGCATTGTCGCCCGCCATACCTTCGTCGAGGGATTTATTAAACATTTCAATGCCAGTGACCGTCGTTTTGGTCGTCGGATGAATACCGACCACCTCCACTTCCTCACCAACCTTGATCGTGCCGCGTTCGATCCGGCCAGTCACCACGGTGCCACGACCTTCGATGGAGAAGATGTCTTCGACCGGCATCAAGAACGGCTTATCCGTCTCCCGGGCCGGATCAGGAATGTAGGTATCAAGCGCTTCGACGAGCTCCATCACTTTCTTAGCATATTCCTCATCGGCACTCTTAGCCTCAAGCGCCTTAAGACCCGAACCACGAATGACCGGAGCGTTCGCGCCATCAAAACCGTTCGAGGTGAGGAGATCGCGAATTTCAGCCTCCACCAGATCAATCAAATCCGGATCATCCACCATATCGCACTTGTTGAGGAAGACGATAATCTTGGGGACGCCGACTTGACGCGCAAGCAAGACGTGCTCGCGGGTCTGGGGCATAGCACCATCAGTGGCGGCCACCACGAGAACCGCGCCGTCCATTTGAGCGGCACCCGTGATCATGTTCTTAATATAGTCAGCGTGGCCCGGAGCGTCGATGTGCGCATAGTGGCGCTTCGGCGTCCAATACTCGGAGTGGTGGAGGGCGATCGTAATACCGCGAGCCTTCTCCTCCGGAGCGTTATCGATACCATCGATCCCTTCCACGCGAGCGCCGTAGCCTTTGTCCTTATTTAAATCAAGCACATGCAAAATACTCGCGGTGAGCGTGGTTTTGCCGTGGTCAACGTGACCGATAGTACCGACGTTGACATGCGGCTTGGAACGATCAAATTTGTCTGCCATAAAATTGAGCTTAAAAAGCTTATCTATTAATTACTTTCTAATTAAAACGACAAAAATCAGACGCCCGCCTGCAGCGTTGCAGCAGCTTCGGGCAGGCAAAAGTGCGTATGCAATATCCTAGCAGAGGCAATAAATAAGTCAAATAAAAGCAGCCGCTGCTTGGGAACAACGGCTGCCAGGGAAGGGGTCAAGAGACCCCAAAACAAGGTTCTTAAATCAGGAGATGGTAACCTCCACCGATTGCGACGGCTTCGCGCCGCGAAGGACAGGATTGATCAAATGACGCCAACTCCGATACTCGTCCGACCGGAGAGATGGAGATCACCTCCTCCCCAACCATTACGATCAGCTGCGGAGAACGGGGTGGGCCACTGCTGGTTGGGTAGGCAGCATCCCACCTCACGGTTGACTCGTTAGGAGTAGCCGGGGGCGCTCGATTGCGATCCGAGGCCATCCACACCGCAAGCACTGCGAGAATAAACAGAAATGAAAACACTATCTTCTGCAATGCCAGCCTCCTCTGTTAGAGGTTTTAGAGAGCTCTCCCGTTCGCGCGAACGAAACAGTTAAAGAGCTTGTTCAGTAGTTAGCGTAGCAAAAACCGCCAGAGCTTGTCTAGCGGTCTTGGCGAAAAGGCTGATTACTTACTCTCGTTGTCCTTTAAGCTGCGAGAGAACCTTCTGCAGCTCTTGCAGTTTTTGTTGGTATTCTTGCGCTTGCTTGGACGAAACAGCCGGGGCTGTGCCGGACATCATCGTCGGCAACGATTGGGGTGGGGTAATACCTAACTTTTGCTCAATCGCCGCCACCCGACGCTCCAGATTATTAAGCCGCATCATAAGCGGATCCCCTTTTGCTCCCTCCCCCCGCTCATCAGATCCCCCCATCAGCGGCGTTCCGGTCGGTAGCGGCGGACGCGGCAGGGACGGCGGAGTGGTCGTCTGCGCTAGCGCAAAAGCGCCGCCAGCCAAGGCCACGACAAACAAAATCATCAGCAAAACTTTAAGACGAGTCATTTTTTGAAAAAGTTAATTAATAAACACCCACTAGCTTAAATCATAGCGTAGGACCAAGCGAGAGAATATGGATAACTTTTTTGCCAAAAAAAGGGCCACCAGCGGTGGCCCAAGATCACTAGCACTCACTCACACCAAAGTAACCAATTCTTGCGGTTACCCTGACGAGAATCCGAGCGCCATGTGATCTGCAAAAAAGATGGTCATGGCAATCTCCTTTGGAAACCATTGACCACTGGAATTGGAGGACGTGAGCCCATATGCTCCGACCTCCACCAAGCTTTATAATATCTCCCGATTCTTGAGTTGTCTACTTCCGCGCTTCGGCGATTTTGGTGGCGACGTTGCCGGGGACGACCTCGTACTTGTCGAACTCCATGGTGAAGTTGCCGCGGCCTTCGGTCATGGAGCGGAGCGCCGTCATGTAGCCAAACATCTCGGAGAGCGGGACTCGCGCCTTCACCGCTTTGGCGAGGCCGCGGTCCTCCACTCCCTCAATCTGACCGCGCTTGGAGGAGAGCGAGCCGGTGATATCGCCCATGAACTTCTCGGGCACCACCACCTCCACCTTCATTACCGGTTCGAGAATCACTGGTTTCGCCTTGCGAGCAGCCTCTTGCAAGGCCATTGAGCCCGCGATCTTAAAGGCCATTTCGGACGAGTCGACTTCGTGATAGGAGCCATCGTAGAGCTCGCAGGAGATGTCAACGAGCGGGAAGCCGGCAACAACGCCACGCTCCATCCCCTCGCGCACCCCCTTCTCCACCGCCGGGATGTACTCTTGCGGCACCACACCACCTTTGATGGCGTTAATAAACTCAAAGTGAGCTTCACGCGTCGTATTTTTTGAAATTTTAGCGTCAGGATCCACCGGCTGCATCGGCTTAAGACGAATGCGCACATGACCGTATTGGCCGCGACCGCCCGATTGCTTGATGTACTTGCCCTCCACCTCCGACTCGCCAGTGATCGTCTCTTTGTAGGCCACTTGCGGCTTACCCACGTTGGCCTCGACGCCGAACTCGCGCTTCATGCGATCAACAATAATTTCCAAATGGAGCTCGCCCATGCCGGAGATGATGGTCTCACCCGTCTCCTCATCACTCTTGATGCGGAAGGTCGGGTCCTCGTCAGAGAGTTTGCGCAGAGCAATACCCATTTTCTCTTGATCCTGCTTCGTCTTCGGTTCAATCCGAAGCGAGATGACCGGCTCCGGCACGTCGATGCCCTCGAGGAGTACCGGGTTAGCCGGATCGCAGAGCGTATCGCCAGTCTTGGTGTCCTTCATCCCGACGGTGGCGGCAATGTTACCGGCAAAAATCTCTTTCACCTCCTGGCGCTCGTTGGCGTGGAGTCGGACGATGCGAGCAATGCGCTCCTGGTCACCAGTGCGAGTGTTTAAGACATACGAACCAGCCGCGAGCTTGCCAGAGTAGACCCGGAAGAAGGTGAGCGAACCGACGAACGGGTCAGCCGCGGTCTTAAAGGCGAGCGCGCGGAAGGGCGCGTCTTCGGTCGCCTCCACTTGGATCGCCTCGCCCGTTTTTTGATCCACGCCCTTAGCGGGAGGGATGTCGACCGGACTCGGGAGATAGTGGGCCACCGCATCAAGCACCAGCTGCACCCCCTTGTTCTTGAGCGCCGAACCGCAGTAGACCGGGAAAATTTTATTGGAAATGGTGGCCTTGCGGAGAATCTCCTTCAAGCGATCAACGCTCACTTCTTTACCTTCGAAGAAATCATTCAACGCCGCGTCGTCGTGCTCGACAATCTTCTCGACCATCACCGCGCGCGCGGCTTCGGCCTCGGCCTTGAGATGCTCCGGGATGGGGCCCTTGCTAATCTTCTCCCCCTTCTCGCCCGAGAAGCTCACATACTCCATGGTGAGGAGATCGACAATACCGTTAAATTGCGCTTCGGTACCGTCGGGGATCTGCATCTTCACGGCTCGCGGCGAGAGGCGTTCGATAATTGAATTGAACGACTTTTCAAACGAGGCGCCCATGCGGTCGAGCTTGTTTACAAAGCAGATCCGGGGCACCTCATATTCATCGGCATAGCGCCAGTTAGTCTCCGACTGCGGCTCAACGCCCGCCACACCGTCAAACACCACCACCGCTCCGTCCAAGACGCGCAAGCTCCGCTTCACCTCAATCGTGAAGTCGATGTGCCCGGGAGTATCAATAATATTTAACTTCACCTTCTCCGCCTCTTTGTCCGTGGCGTCAGTCGGCGTCCAGTAGGCCGTGGTAGCGGCGGCGGTAATCGTGATGCCGCGCTCACGCTCCTGCTCCATCCAGTCCATCACCGTGTCGCCCTCATGCACCTCGCCGATCTTGTGGCTAATGCCGGTATAAAAAAGAATGCGTTCAGAGGTCGTGGTCTTGCCGGCATCAATGTGAGCAATGACGCCGAAGTTGCGAATTTTTTCGATCGGATAATCTGCCATGGAAATAGCTTCGAGCTTGCGCTACGAGCGATACGATTACTAAATAATTAATAAAGACTAACTGCGGGACTGAACGCGGGCAAAGTGGGCAAAGGCACGGTTGGCTTCGGCCATCTTGTGGACGTTCTCGCGCTTCTTGATCACTTCGCCTTCATTGCGGCTGGCGGCCAAGAGCTCCTCGGTCAAGCGCTCGCGCATGGTCTTGCCACTCTTGGAACGAGCCGCTTCAATAATCCAGCGCAAAGCAAGGGCAAGGCGACGCTCCGGACTCACTTCGTGCGGGATCTGATAGTTAGCACCGCCGACACGCCGCGTTTTGATCTCCATCAACGGGCCAGCGTTCTGGAGCGCGAGCTCATAGACCTCGAGCGCCTCCTTTTTGGTCTTAGCCGCCACGTCCTCAAGCGCGCCGTAGACAATCCCCCGAGAGATCTCTTTGTGACCCTTCTCCATTAAATAATTAATGAGCTTAGCCACCTTGACCGACTGATACTTGTGGTCAGGCGTCAACTCGCGCTTGTGTTTAAGTTTGCGTCGCATAAAAATTAGTTCTTCGGGCGTTTAGCGCCGTATTTGGAGCGGCCCTGCATTCGCTTCTCCACCCCTTCGGCATCGAGCCGACCGCGGACGATGTGATAGCGCACGCCCGGGAGATCCTTTACGCGGCCGCCGCGAATCATTACCACCGAGTGCTCTTGGAGCTTGTGGCCAATGCCGGGAATATAGGCCGTCACTTCCATGCCGTTAGTGAGCCGCACGCGGGCGATTTTGCGGATGGCCGAGTTCGGCTTCTTCGGTGTCGTGGTCTTAACTTGAGTGCAAACCCCCCGCTTAAACGGCGCGGCGTAGAACACCGGCCGACCTTGGACAGTGTTAAAGCCGCGCCCGAGCGCAATTGATTTAGTCTTGCGCTTGATTGAGCGCCGATTTCGTTTGACCAACTGATTAATGGTCGCCATAGCTGTGCGTTCTACTCTAATATAAGGGCGCTAAGAATGCAAGGAATCTAGGCCTCATTCACTTTCTTCTCCCACCGGCCGTCGTCGCGGCCGTAGGCTTTAGCCATCACACGTTTAAAAGCGGTCTCGAGATCAATCTCCTGTGAGTTGGCTAAGCAAATAATGGTAAAAATGACATCGGCGAGCTCATCTCCCAATTCCGCCTTATCCTCAGTCCCCTTTTTCTTCTTCGGGCCAAAGCGATGGTTGAGCTCGCGGCCAACCTCGCCCACCTCCTCAATTAAACGCGCCAAAATCTCAAACGGCTGCCAATAGCCGATCTTATACTGGCTGACCCAGGCATCAACTTGTTGTTGTAAATCCTTCATAGCCAGGATTATAACAAAAATGACCGGAACGAGATCCTTGGATCTCGTTCCGGTCATGGGCGGCCGCTTAGGCCGCTTGGATGTGAGACTCAGCGGGTTCCGCCTGAGCTGTCCCCGCCCTCTTCTTAACCTCGGTCTTTAGGCGCTCATGGCTCTCTCGCGTCTGTTCGAGCAACCGCCGGGCGCGAGCAATCAAACCATCGTCTCCCACTTTCACTTCTCCCATCGTTACAGACTCCTTCTGTTTAAGGACATCACGAGCCAACCGTGGCTCAGCCGTTTGCAATCTAACATTTTAAATTATAGAAGTCAAAACAAAAAAGCCCTGGCGCGTACGCGCCAGGGCGGAAAAATTTTCCTTACGGTGATTACACCCTACTCCAACTCGTTAATGCCGGGCAGAAAGGGCATCGCGACCGCCAGCAAAAACAGCGCTACTCCCGATACCCGCAAAACAGTTGGGAGACCGAAATGGTCAGCGCAAAGTCCAATTGCAAAGGAGCAGATCATCATCCCGCCGAAAAAGAATGTGAAGGCATAGCCTAAAACTACGCCCATCACTTCTTTCCGCGCCATATGAACAATCGAGGCTCGCAAGGTCGAGAAGCTGGCCATAAAGCCGACCCCCGCCAGGAACACGGCCCCGAGACCAGGGGTCAGAGTGGTCGCTCCCGCCAACCACAGCAGGGAGGCCCCCGTCACCACCATACCCCCGACAAGCACGAGTTTGTGCGACAGGCGATCACCCAATACAATCACTCCCCAAGCCCCAACCAAGGATCCCAGACCATTGATCCCAGACAAATGACTGTAACTAATCTCGTCGCCGTGCAGGAGATACTTATTGATTACTGCCAACAAGAGATAGTACGAGAAGCCGAAGATACTTAGGACAGTGGTCGAAAGAATCGCTAAGCGGATCCCCGGCTCGGTAAAAACATACCGCCCACCTTCCCTAACCTCACGCCAGGCCCCCACCCGCGTCTTGGTTAACGGCACCAGGCGCATCCGAGTCAGAGCGACAATGAGCACGACGAACGACAGGGCATTAAGCAGAAACGTGCTGGGATACCCAAAGGTCAGGACAAGGTAACCGGCTAATCCTGGTCCGGCGATTTGGGCAACGTTGTAGAGAGAAGTAAAGAGTTTAGCCGCCTGCCGGACATTCCGGTGATCCACGACCGCATCTTTAATGATGGCGTTGCGGCCTGGACCATCGATCGCGTTAACAAACCCCATCAGCAGGGCCAAGGCACTGATCGCCCAGAGCGAGGCGTGGCCCACCCAGATCAAGAATGCCAGAGTCGTGGCCTGAAACGTGCCAACAACGGCGCAAATTCCTAACACGCGCCGCTTATCCCAACGATCGAGAAGGATCCCGGCAATTGGACCCAGAAAAGTCCCCGGCACCAGACCAAGCGCCCACACTATGCCCGTCCAAGTCGCCGCTCGTTCTTTACCAACTGTTTGAACGATGAAAAGAGCCAGCACCGATGACTGCAACA
>CAZMMP010000015.1:6765-12050 GCA_964567425.1 uncultured Candidatus Saccharibacteria bacterium | reverse complement strand
CCTTGCACGTAGGTTTTAGCATTGCGGCTATTAGCAATAGTCCAGCCCGTAATAGTAATAGCGACTGGATTAGTCGTGGGAGCTTGAAGTAGCACGTATTCTGACGCTGGCTGCCACGCACCAGGACCGGTCCCCGGAGTGAGCAGCACCTGTCCGAAAAACGGCGAGGTGGGGCCGGTCGCCGCTTGATTAATGGTAGCTGAAGGAAGCACCGAACCCCCCGAGGAGCGAGCACTCCCGCCCAGCGCGCTTGCCGGGCTAGGAATGTAAGGACCAAAGCGAGCAAAGGGCGCCGCCACCGTCGGCGCAGGCTCTGCCGCTTTGGGACCACCCATCATGCCCCACGCCAAAGCAAGCACAATGATGACGAGAATAATCCAACCCACCTCACCCAGCAAGCTGCCTCCTCCGCTTTTTGCCTCATCGGCCATAAAATTATTGTAACACAAAATCCCCACCGGCTTGGTGGGGATTTTGGAAATTTCTCTCTAGGCTTCTCTTGCTAAGCCATTACGGCGTCACAATGTACGTGCTGCGCGACTCATAATCAGAAGCGGGAAGCGGAACATAGCTCTGATTCGGTGCCGCTCGCACCGTGTTGAAGTTAATCGACGTCAGTTGGACGCGAGCGTAATCGCTGGTAGTCGGATCATAATTAACTGTCAACTGCATCGTGGCTGTTTCTCCATCTTGAAGGTGAAGATAGGTTACTCCGCCCGCGCTCTCGATCATCCCTTGGCCGCTGACTTTTTGGAGCGAAGCAATCGCCGTACCGGTTCCCAGCGCATTACCATTAGCATCCTTCATTCGGAAGGTTACTCCGTAGTTCGTAGCGCTCGTGTTAGCAGCCGTAAGCGGGATGTAGGCCGGATCCTCAAAGGCCGTCACCTTAAAGGTCATGACGTACTCGCCTTGGTGGTTGGGGCTCGAAGAGCTACCGTAATCTTTCTGAGTCGCGCTGGCTGTTGTAAAGTCGCTGGTGGTAATCCCGCTCGCCGAAAAGACTAAATTAGTACTCTCGGCTGTGCCGGTGAGATCGCTTGCGCCTAAACGATCGCCATTCTCATCGTCAGCATCAATCTGATCGCTGTTTAGCGTCACGGCCGCCAAAGAATCGCCGTTGCTAAAGTTATCCGTCGTGTCTCGAATATCGGCCAGCAAGGTAAAGTCAACCGAATCACCTTGATCGATAACAACGTCATCATTGTCGAGGTTGTCTACTACGATACAGACGTCGGTGTCGGTAGTCGCCGAGAAACCATCATTGCCGCCAGTGCAATTTCGGTCAATCCGGACATCTCCCACCTCCTCGCCATCCATCAAGAGGCGAGCGTCATCAATAATTTCGGTCACTCCGGCTCCGCTGGAAGTGAGCTCAAACGGAAGAGAGTTAAGACTAATGTCGCTACCTTCAGCTCGTAGCGTAAAGCTCAAAAGCTCCACGTCATTAGTCGTACCCGAACTGTCGACCTGAATCGTGTGGGAATCGTTGACGGCGGTATCGTTCCCTGACACTCGCAACTGGACATTGCCCGCACTGGAGAGATCTTCGAACGTAAAGGTTTCGGTGATGTCACCGCCCACACCGCCCGAATTGTCGGTAAGAATTGCGCCGCTCGCATCCTCGAAGCGGATCTGACCCAAACCAATTTCCCAATCTTCGTCGATATCCCGACTATCAACGTTGCCAAGCGCGCTCACTGCCAGGTAGAAACGCTTGGTGTCGCCCTCGCGTACCGTCGCCGTAACCGGAATATTGTAGGAATAAACGTCATTGCTCTCCGAGAAGTCTCGCACGTCGGCCGAACCGATCACTTTACCATCCATCATGACGGAAACCTCATCGGCATAGCGATTCAAGCGACGCGAACCGTTGCCCGTTTGCTCCAACTCAATCTCCACCGAAGTCACCGCCACATCCGAGCCAGTGGCCTTGATCTCAAAGCCGAGTACAGGTACGTCGCTCTCGCCTTCAACCACCTGATCATTCGTACCCGAACCGCGGCTGGTCACCGCAATATCCCCGGCTCCTCCCCGTAATGGACCTCCGGTTGAAGGCGAGGAGCTGCCTCCACCATCACAGCGCGCACCGGTCGTTGGACTATATCCAGCGGTTGAAGTACAGCCAGCGGGCAAACCGCTGCTGGGGGTAGGAGTGGGAGGCACTACCGCAATGAGTGAATTAATCGACGCTCGCGTCAACGGACCAAAGTATCCCGTCGCAGCAATCCCCTGACTGCTCTGATACGCTGCGACGGCCGCTTTGGTCTGCGGGCCAAAAAAGGTGGTCGGTCCCGCGGGAATCGAGAAGCCCCGCGCCATCAGCCATTGTTGCAACGACATCACATCTGTTCCTGACGATCCAACAGTAAGATCACGCGTAAAAGGCATGATCGTCGGCACGGACGATCCGGTACCGGCCGTACCCGTCACCGCGGCCAACTGGGCAGCCAAAGCCGCCAGCTGAGCCTGCAATTGTCCAATCGTAACGGTTTGAGCTGCGGCCGGCTGGCCCACAACCAGCATTCCTCCCAACAGCAACAGCGTTGTAATCATCACTCGCCATCGAAAATGGGTTTTTAGATAGGTAATCATAATTAATAATCTTTTTATAATTTAATAATACCTACGACACCGCTGTACCCTATCTCAAGGGAATGAGGGCGAGATTAACCAACACAAAAACACCCCCGTAAGGGGGTGTTTTTGTAACTCACTGCTAAGACAAGCTTGGCAGTTTGTTATCGCTAGCCAACGTTATGGCTGAACGATGTAGAGGTTCGATGACTCGTAGTCGGAGGCCGGAGCCGGGACATACTGGCCATTCGGCGTGGTTGCCGAGGTGTCATTGAAGTTAACACCCGTGACCTGCACGCGAGCGTAACCGCTCGTCGCAATGTCATGGTTAACCGTCAACTGCAAGGTCGCCGTCTCGCCATCCTCCAAGTGGAGGTAGCCACTGCTGACCTGACCCTGACCGCTCAACTTCTGAACCGAAGCCGTGGTCGTGCCAGTGCCCAGCTGGTTGCCGGCAGAATCTTCCATCTGGAAGATCACACCGTAAGCCGTGGCGCTGGTCGAGCTAGCTGCCGTAAGCGGGATGTAGGCTGGATTCTCGAAGGCCGTCACCTTGAAGGTCATAACGTACTCACCCTGGTGATTCGGGGTCGAGGAGCTACCATAATCCTTCTGAGTGGCGCTAACCGTCGTGAAGCCACTGGTCGTGACGCCGCTGGCCGCAAACTTGGTGCCGTCGGTCGTGACCGTGCCCTTCGTGTCGGTATCAGTCAACGTATCGCCATTCGTGTCTTCAGCCGTAATGTTGTCAGAATCAAGCGAGACCGCGAGGGAATCACCCGAGGTGAAGTTGCCATCAAGGTCGTTGATGTCAGCCACGAGAGTGAAAGTCACCTCGTCGCCATCGTTGATGACCACATCATCATCATCCAAGTTCTGGAAGGTGATGTACTTGGTGGCCGTCGAGCTGGAGGCGAAGGAAGAGTCATGAGCGCCAAGCGTGGTGCCCACAACCGCATCGCCAACTTCCTGACCATCCATCAAGAGGCGGGCATCATTCAAGATCTCGGTCGCACCAGCGCCGGTACCAGTAACGGTAAACGGAATGGTGTTAACCGTGACATCCGTGCCCTTAGCCTTGAGCTTGAAGCTCATGAGCTCCACGTCATTGGTGTCGCTCGTGTTGTCAACCTGAACCGTGTGAGCATCGTTGACCGAAGTGTCATCCTCGCTCACCGTGAGGCTCACATCACCAGCCGTCGAGAGATCCTCGAAGCTGAAGGTGTTGCTCACTGAACTCGGGCTCTTGGTCAAGATCGCACCAGTCGCATCCTCGAAGCGAACTTCGGTGATCGCGCCAGTCCAGTTGTTACCCAAGTCATTGCTGTCAATGTTCGCGAGAGCATTAACCGCAACGTAGAAGCGCTCGGTGTTGTTCTGCTTGACGACCGCGTTATCCACCGCAATGCTCGCCGTGTAGTCCGAGCCATCCTTGGTGAAGTCGCTGGCATCAGCCGTACCAACTACCTTGCCGTTATACATCACGTCCACGCTATCAACGTAGCGATTCAAGCGAGTCGAGCCGCTCGAAGGAACGGTGAGGGTAACCTCAACGGAAGTGACCGCGATGTCGCCGCCAGTGGCTTTGACATCAGCGCCCACAACCTTGGCATCCTCATCACCCTCGAAGACCTGATCAACCGTACCCGAGTTTTTGCTCGAGACCGTCGCGTTGCCAGCGCCGCCCTTCAAATTAGTAGGGGTCGAAGGAGTTGACGGATTGTTAGGATTCGAAGGCGTGCTAGGCGCCATTGAAGCGATGTTGGCGCGGGTCAAGGGGCCAAAGTAACCAGTGGCCGGGAGACCAACGCTCGCCTGATAGGCGGTGAGAGCCGCTTTCGTCTGCGCACCAAAGGTGCCAGTCGCGCCAGCGGGGATGCTCATGCCTTTGCTAATCAAGTAATTCTGGAGAGCCGTCACATCAGCACCCGTTGAACCGACCGTGAGGTCGCGAGTGAAGGTGTAGCTCGTGCTACCCACCGTGCTCGAGCCGCCAGTCAACGCAGCGATCTGCTGCATGAGCTGAGCAATCTGAGCCTGGAGGTCAGCAACTGAAGGGGTCGTAGCCGCTGAAGCGGAGGTAACCGCCACGAGCGCCAAGGCCACAACAGCAAAACCAACTAAAGTTTTCTTTAACATGTTTTGTTGCAACTTTATAATTAACTTTCTACCAAACAACGCACCGTAGGCCACCAACCCGCTGATCGACTCCTCGGATTAGCAAGCACTACTAATTTTTTACTAACCCTCCAAGCCCGGACGGCGCGAACTTTGTTCGACATCGCCCGCTCCGCCGAGAGAGGAGGGGTTAATAAACATTGGAAGAAACCTAAATGGAATACGGATGAATTACTGTCAGGTCCGAATTCATTTAGTTGTCAACGTGCGGTCGATCAGACAAAATCAGCCAGGCAGTCCAAGATATTATAGTACTGGCCACCCCGAGCAGCAAAGCTCTAGTGTGGATAAACCCCGCCAAAAACGGGGTTAGTACTATCGGGCTAACTATATACTAATTACAGAGCGGAGTCAACGAGAGCGTAGCGGCTCCAGCGCCGATCGCCCTCCCGTTTAATTACCCCCAACTGGACAAGATCCGCCAACTCCCGTTGCACGGTTTTAGAGCTAACTTCTGGCAATCGCTGAGCAATGTCCTTTATCGAGGACCAGCCGTTGGATTTAAGATATTTAATGATGAGTTCTTTGCG